>CAYLZH010000191.1:10010-10299 GCA_964388245.1 uncultured Bacteroidales bacterium | reverse complement strand
TGTACAATTCCTGGTTTTCCATGCCACGCAATTGTATTTTAATTTCATATCCCTGCGAAAAACCACTAATTGTTATAACAAACAACAGTAAAAGAATTGATAGTGTGTGTAGTATTCTCTTCATTTTCTCCAGTTTAATTGTTCTGATCCGATTTGGTGTTTTAATTTTCACTGCTCAAAAAAACGAGGCTAAATTATAAAAAGTGTCCAATTTTTATATGATGATGTACCACTTACGATTAAATGCCGGCTTGTTAAAAATTGTTATTTACTTTTGCTTCCGATGCTC
>CAYLZH010000191.1:3604-10000 GCA_964388245.1 uncultured Bacteroidales bacterium | reverse complement strand
TCCTTGCCTTACTGATATGATTTTATAATCCTCAGGGCTCGATTGAAAAAAAATATTGTAGTAATTTCGGACCGGTATTTTTAACAATTTTTAACTGCAAAGCATGATTAATAAGCACATAGACATTGATCAGATCAATAAGATTTGTACTAACACTTTGGTTTCCCACCTCGGTATCAATTTTTATTATGAAAACGAAAAACTTCTGGCACGAATGCCTGTTTCACAAAATCACCTACAGCCGATGGGAATATTACATGGTGGTGCCAGTCTGGCATTAGCCGAAACCCTGGGCAGCGCATTTTCATTTTTACAGATTGATCTGGAGAATTACAGTGTGGTTGGATTGAATATGCAGGCCAATCATGTGGGGAGTATATCAGCAGGATGGGTAACGGCACATTGCGAACCTGTTCATCTGGGAAAAAGAACACATGTTGTGGATATAATAATTTCTGATGAAGAGGGCCGCAAAATATCGGTTTGCCGGTTAACAAATATGATTATTGAAAAATAAGGGGGTCAAATCCTTAAGAATTAATCTCAATTACGACCTTTCCTCTAATCCGGTTTTGCTCTCCGTATTCATGAGCACGACTAATTTCTTCAAGGCGAAAGGTCTGATCAATTTCAATTTTTAGCAATCCTTTTTCAATCCATTGGGTGATTTGATTGAGGTCGGCGCGATTCTGCTTTCGCAAAATAGTTTTTACTTTCTTACCACTGCTAAAGGGCTGAATTATTTTGTGAAATAAAATCTTAGGCCGTGGAAGTGTTGAGACATATGTACCTCCAGGCTTTAAAAGCTTTTTAGTTTTCAGGAAGGAATAATTTCCAACCACATCAAAAAACACATCTACTTTTTCTGAAAGATCAAGGATATTGTCCGATGTGTAATCAATAAAAATATCAGGCTTAAATTGCCTGACAAATTCCTTATTCCGATAGCTTGCGACAGCAATAACATGTGCCCCAAGATTTCTGGCTATTTGTATGGCAATATGCCCAACACCACCGGAGGCTCCGTTTATAAGAATACTTTGCCCTTTTTGCAATCCTGCCTTGTCGCGCATGGCCTGAAGTGCAGTTAATGAAGCCAGGGCCGTAGCAGCAGATTGGTTTATACTTTGCAATTTTGGTTTAGGGGCAAAACACATTTCGTGCCCTACGGCAAATTCCGCCGATGCTCCACCATACTTATTGTCTAAATCACCCATGACAATATCCCCGGCCTTAAACTTTGTAACATTTCGTCCAATCTCAACTACTTCGCCACAAACATCATATCCCAATACAATCGGGAAGGGTGAACCTAAAATATATTTGTGATTTCCCTTTCGTTGCTTCCAATCAACTGGATTAAGACCTGTAGAATAAACCTTTATCATCAATTGGTCGTCAGAAATAGCAGGCTTGGGAATGTCAACAATTTCTAATACTTCAGGGCTGCCCCATCGCTTTATAATGGCTGCTTTCATAGTTTTATTCAATTTAAACAAAGATAGATTTTTTCAGGTTGATGATTTCTTTACCAGAATAAATTCAGGAAATTGTTTTTTAATACAATCAACTATTTTTAAGTTAGATACATTGAGATTACACAAATTTATGAAACCAGCAAGTAATTCCTGCCTTCAATAAAATTTCGTTTAAGCAGGAATGATTGGATTCGGCGACGGGCAGTTTCTTCTTTCATGTACACAAGAATAAAAATTTCTTCGGGCGTTGGGATATTTGTGTAGTAAATAATCCTCTTCCCAATTTGCCGCGTATTCTTTATGTCGATAAACATGCGTATCTCAATGTTATATTTTTCAAGTAGCAATGCCCTGTTGCGTGAAATCTTACTTGCGCCCCAAACAGTAACCTGTGGATAATGTGGATTATTTTCTTTTAGCCAACTTGCCAAATACTTTGTTTTTATTTCATAGAATGACCGATCGCTGTAAACAGGATTTGTCCTTGTTAACCTTGATTCGGAATCGTACCATCGCAATATTTTATCCGGCAATTTATAAATCTTCACACCACAACCAAGCCACCGGAGCCACATTTCATAATCCTCTGGAAAATTCCCGTTTTGGTATAATCCCAAATTATCCGAGATTGATTTTCGCCACATTGCTGTAGGATTAACCAGTGGCATTTCGACAAACTGCCGATTAAAGATTTCTTGATGCGACCTGATTGAATTACTCCAGGCAACATATCGCTTAAATCCCTCACAACCGGCTTTGTGCGGAATATATTCCACCAGTCCTGCAACAGCTCCGTATTCCGGATTCTTTTCAAGATATATGTATTGCTTTTCAAGGCGATCAGGAAAACTCCAGTCGTCGGCATCCATGCGGGCAATATATTTTCCCCGGGCTTGCCGGGCTCCTGAATTTGAAGCAAATACAACACCCTGTTTTTCTTCTGAAAGCAGGCGAAAACGACTGTCGTTTTGAATCCAATGTTGTGCAATTTGCCCGCTATTATCGGTTGAATTATTATCAACAAGTATACACTCAAAATTCTGTAATGTTTGCCGGGCAATACTTTCAATAGCTCTGTTTAATGTCTGTTCGGCATTATAAAATGGAAGTACAACAGATATTTTTGGTGATTGATATTTCGATTTTTTTGTCATTGCTGATAAAAATATCGAAAATTATGTAAAGGATTTGAATAATTGAAATTTCCATTCTTTTCTTATCCACACTACTCCATCACTAACTTTACTGAATAATGTTCTTTTTCAGTCTCAAAGGAAAGAAAATATATGCCGGCATCAATAAAAGATACATCAATGATTTGTGAATCTTGTGATTGTTTCCTTTTGGGAATAGAGGTAAAATTTACTTTCTCTATTTTTCCTACTTTTGCGCCGAAATAAAATATTTAAATATGAAAGCTTATGTTTTTCCCGGGCAGGGGGCCCAGTTTGTTGGAATGGGCAAAGATCTATATGAGAACTCAGAAATGGCAAAAGAACTTTTTGAGAAAGCTAACGAAAAACTCGGTTTCCGGATTACCGATCTGATGTTCGATGGTACTGAAGACGACCTGAAACAAACAAAGGTTACCCAACCTGCAATTTTCCTTCATTCGGTTATTCTGGCTAAAACACAGGGTGATGATTTTAAACCCGAAATGGTGGCAGGACATTCATTGGGTGAATTTTCAGCATTGGTTGCCAATGGGGCTTTATCGTTCGAAGATGGATTAGTATTGGTGTCGAAGCGGGCAATGGCAATGCAAAAAGCCTGCGAGGCAGAACCCTCAACAATGGCAGCGATCTTAAAAGTAGATGATGAGATTGTAGAAAAAGTTTGCAAAGAGATCGACGAAGTAGTTGTTCCTGCAAACTATAACAGTCCTGGTCAGATTGTTATTTCCGGGTCGTTCAAGGGGATTGATCTGGCAATTGAAAAACTGGCTGAAATGGGCCACAAACGAGCCATTAAATTAAATGTAGGCGGAGCTTTCCACTCACCATTAATGGATCCTGCAAAAGTTGAACTTGCCGAAGCCATCAATAATACCTCGTTTAATAAACCGGTGTGTCCAGTCTATCAAAACGTTAATGCAAAGCCATCGAGCGTTCCTGATGAGATCAAAAAAAACCTTATCGCACAGTTAACATCTCCTGTTCGTTGGACTCAAACTGTAATAAATATGATTGCCGACGGAGCCACATCATTTACTGAGTCGGGGCCCGGCAAAGTATTGCAGGGACTGGTTAAAAAAGTTGACCGAAAGATGGAGGTGGCGAGTTTGTAAGGTAGGATGTTTTATAAATCTACACCTAAATTTAAAATGTTGAGAATTTTTAGTAAAGGCGTGGATTGGAGTAATGGAGTGTTGGAGAATTGGAGTAATAGAATTAAGTGTAAACAAAATTTAGGACTGTTCAGGTCAACTAAATATTATGGAGCGTAAGAACAGAAATAGAGGATTCAAGCAGTTAAGGGTATGGCAAGATGCAATTGATCTTTTCGTATTGGTTAATAAGCTGTTATCTTCAATATCTTTCGACCATTGTAAATCTAAAGCAAATATGCTTGATGCTGCCCATAGCATACAAAGAAATATTTCGGAAGGTTATTGTAGGAAATCTGCCTGAGAATATCTAAACTTTTTAAACTTTAGCTTAGGTTCTGCTGGTGAAATTTACAGTTCAATGATAGCGTACCGGGAAGCTGGTATCCTATCAAGTGAAGCATTTGAGGAATTTGACAGACTTCATTATAAAATGGAAAATGAACTAATAAAATTGGCTGCATCGATTCAAAACAAAATCAATAATGGAGAAGAATGGAATCAAAGTTATCAATAGCCCATATGCATCACTCCATTACTCCAGAATCTATCATTATCAAAACCTGCAAAATTGACTTTAACCATAAAATCTCCCTAACCATGAACGAACATGCCGAATACGCTTTTAAAGCATTTGCCAGCTTTTTCTCCTTGATAAATCCACTTGGAATTATGCCTGTTTTTATGTCGATGACAACATCGCTGAATCAAAAACAGCGCCGGGCTGTTGCCTTCAAAGCTTCATTAACAGCTTTCATTATGTTAATCTTATTTGCACTTGCTGGCCAGCTAATATTTAATTTCTTTTCTATTACAGTTGATAGTTTTCGTGTTGTTGGAGGAATTATCTTTTTTATGATGGGCTATGAAATGCTTCAGGCACGTCTGTCGCGCGTAAAAATAACACCTGAAGAAGAAGCTTCGTACGTAACCGATATATCAATTACACCACTTGCTATTCCAATAATTTGTGGTCCGGGTGCCATAACAAATGCCATTATCTTCTGGGACGATGCACCTGGCTGGCTCGAACGGTTTGTATTGTTAGGTATAATTTTCCTGATTATTCTCATCACGTGGATAGTCCTTGTTGGAGCTGGTAAAATCATGAATTTTATTGGTGAAACCGGAAATAAAATTCTACTCAGACTAATGGGATTAATTGTAATGGTTATTGCCGTTGAGTTTTTCTTTTCAGGTTTAAGGCCAATTTTGCAAGGAATTATCGATAGATAAGCGAAATTCATTCAACTGTAATCTTTGATACATTGAATTTATTGCTTAGGCCAACCAAGGACAATAATATATATTTCTGGAAATTGAACAATTTCAGGATTTTGGAGTTGAATCATTCAAATTGAAATGAATCTAATAAATTAACAAGATGAATATTTAATTGAGTAAGAATGAAAAAAGCAATCGTTGAAAGTAAATATTTTACACTGGCGGTAATTTTTGCAATTGCATTAGTTGGATGTCAGGGAAATAGCAAAAAACACACAGAAGAACACGTGCATTACAAAATTACAAAGCACGGAGAAAACATTAATTCCGAAGGAGCAATAAGTGGAGAAGAGTTTCTAAAGGAATTTGAAAGTAAAGACTCGATGGAGGTAAAAATTACAGCCGGGATCGAGGAGGTTTGTGCTAAAAAGGGATGTTGGATGAGCCTTGATATAAGCGATGAATACAGCATGCTGGTCAGGTTTAAAGACTATGGATTTTTTGTCCCGAAAGATGCAGCTGGCAAAACAGCAACTATCGATGGAATTGCCCGTATCGACACCATCTCAGTGGCTGAGTTAAGGCATTATCTCGAAGATGCTGATGCAAGCCAGGAAGAGATCGATGCCGTTACCGAGCCTGAGATTTCTTATACATTCGAAGCAACAGGAGTTATCATTAAAGAAGAAATTAAAGGCGATCATGAGCATTAAGTCGATAAGAAAGGCGCTGTTTTTATTCCTTGTGCTGGTAATTGGATATTCCTGTAATTCATCAGAAAGAAAAAATCAACAGCAAATAATCGAGGCTGAAAATGCTATCGAAGTTTCGGCGGTAAATCCAAACGGCGATAGCGAACTTGCACTTTTGATGCGAAAATTGTTCGATGATGCCGAGGCTGTAAAGAATAAAATTGAGGCAGAAACCGGAAATATTTCTATAAATTATATTGAATCGATAAAAAACTGCCGTACAGCCGTACCAACTGATCCTGATGTGCAAACACCCGAATTTCATGCTTTTAACGATTTATTGATTCATGAAGCAGAGTTACTCCTTACTGCTAAAGAAAACCGTGCTGACAAGTTCAATGCTATGGTTGGCCGTTGTATTGATTGCCATACTACAATCTGTCCAGGACCCATCGATAAGATAAAAAAGCTATATATTTCAAAAAAGCAGATGCCTTAGTACCAGCAAATAATTTTGCAGCAGATGGGAAAACTGAATGACTGAGGGAATTGTCGATCACCACAGATGCACATATGTTTTCAAATATCATATGATAATAAACGGTATAGAATATAACATTGTGCAATCAATTATCTTTTCGTAATATTGTGTAAAACAAAATACTCGATAGCATAT
>CAYLZH010000191.1:0-3594 GCA_964388245.1 uncultured Bacteroidales bacterium | reverse complement strand
TTTAATTTAGCATTCCAACAAACAATTGAAAACGAAGGAGGCTTTGTCCTTCATAAGGTCGAAGGCGATTCAGGCGGATGGACCTATGCAGGTATTGCCGAAAACTACTGGCCCAATTGGGAGGGCTGGCCTTTGGTAAAAAGTGGTCGTGAGGAAGAAACAACTACTATGGTTAAAGATTTCTATCGAAAACACTTTTGGGATAAAATTAAAGGCGACAATATCGATAGTGATAAGATCGCTTATAATATCTACGATTTTGGTGTAAATGCCGGTATAAAAACATCGGCAAAACTTGCCCAAAAAATTGCTGGTGTATCAGCCGACGGGGCAATTGGACCAATATCACTCAAAGCGATCAACAAGCTTGATGAAGAAATTTTTGAAATGCAATTTGCTATCGCCAAGATTACTCGTTATGCAGGAATTTGTAATCGCAACCGGACACAATCGAAGTTTCTTTTAGGATGGGTTAACAGAACACTTAAAGTATTAGCATCATGACATTACCAATAGGACAAATAATACAGGGCGTTACGAATGTAGCCGATGAGTTGATTACTTCTGAAGAAGAAAGAAGACAACTCGATCTTAGAGAAAAAGAAATTGATCAGGAGATATTGCTGGGCCAAATGGCCATTAATCAGGAAGAGGCCAAGCATAAGTCGATCTTTGTGGCCGGTTGGCGGCCATTCATTGGATGGGTTGGAGGAGCAGCACTTGCATATCAGTTCATTCTTTATCCGTTGTTGCTTTGGATTTGGTCGATGTGCGAATCGGCAGGTTGGATTGCAGCAGGAATAGATCCTCCTCCGGTTTTAAATACAAGCGCTTTAATGACTGTTGTAACCGGAATGCTCGGAATTGGTATTATGCGTAGTTACGACAAAAAACAGGGAACAAACACCGAGAATATCGCAGATATGTCACGACGGGAAATCAGGCTCAGAAAAAAACTTCAGAAATTGGAGGAGAAAAAATAAGGACTCGAAGTATAATATCCTTCTTCCGGGTGTATAAAATATAGGTTTGATATCATATAATTTGAATCATTGATGCAAAAAGTCAATACTGATTATTCCCGGACAGAAAACCTTTTACAGAGATTTTTAACTAACAATATTCCATTTGTTTGTTATCGTCTGCCTGGAAATCCAATCATATACTTTTCATCATTCAGCAAGAATAACCTGCAATTAACCAGGGATTTAAATACAATTCCTGAAAATACATTTGTCTTTTATCCTTTCGCTGAGAATGATAATCAGCAAGGATTGGCTATTATTCCATCTATCACTTTCAATTCAGAAACAATACCTGAGGAAATTCCTGTCAACGAATTAAGACCGGAAAGGAACGATCCTGAATTACGCAAATATACCGGGCGTTCAAACGAAAGCATTAAGAGCACTTATTTTTCAGGCATCATTGAAATTTTAAAAGAAATAAATACCGGATCAGTTGATAAAGTCGTTCTGTCGAGAACGAAATTTGTTCCTGGATATTCTATTCAAGATGCACCTCAAATACTAATTCCGTTAATGGAATCATACTTCGAAGCTTTTGTTTATTTCTTACACATTCCCGGCGAATTGGCCTGGATGGGAGCCACTCCTGAAATTCTTCTTGAATCGCACGGAAAGAAGTTTCGGACAGTTTCCCTGGCCGGAACAATAGCTTCAGCAAAATCTGATAAAGCCAATTGGCGTAAAAAAGAATTCCACGAACAAGGAGTGGTTACAGATTACATCTGGAACAAATTGAATAAACACAAAGTTAGTGAACTTCATCAACAAGGACCTGCTACTGTCAGGGCTGGTAACTTGCTGCACCTTAGAAGCGATTTTACTTTTAGCACATCCGAAAGTAATTTCTTAACAATTGCATCGAGCCTCCACCCCACTCCAGCCGTCTGTGGCTTACCAACATCAGGAGCAAAAGAAATCATTCACCGGGTGGAAAAACATGAACGAGAATATTATTCCGGCTTTGTGGGACCACTTAACCAGAATGGCAACAACCATTTATTCGTAAATCTGCGATGCATGCAATTCTTCAGAAATGGCCTTCTTCTTTATGCTGGCGGTGGCATTACCAAAGGATCTGATCCACAGGAGGAATGGGAAGAAACAGAAAACAAAGCAAAAACCCTATTGTCGGTTATTGAAAAAATTTCGAAATTCGCCTGAAAATTTTATATGACAACTGACAAAACCGGGATAGCGCATCTTGCCGAAATACTTTACAGAAAAGGGTTGCGAACGGCTATTGTTTCGCCGGGAAGCCGGAATGCACCATTAGTACTGGCATTCAACAGACATCCCGGGCTTCAGTGCCTGAGTATTGTCGATGAACGATCGGCCGCTTTTTTTGCCCTTGGAATGGCGCAGCAAAATCAACTGCCTGTTGCCCTCATTTCAACCTCCGGTACCGCTGTATTAAATTATGCTCCCGGCATTGCCGAAGCATATTACCAGGAAATTCCAATGCTGATCCTCACAGCCGATCGACCTGTAGAGTTTATCGACCAGGCCGAAGGACAATCAATCAGGCAAAAAGGGATTTATTCGAATTATATTAAAAAATCGCTGGAACTGCCCCAGCACTGTGAAACACCGGATGACCTGTGGTTTAACGACCGGATTGTATCAGAAGCTTATAACCTGGCAATAACAGGCCGGACTGGTCCTGTTCACATAAACATACCGTTTCGTGAGCCATTGTATGGCACCAGGATTAGGCAACAGGAAAATTTAAAAATTACAGATGTAGAAGAAGTAAGCGTACAATTATCCGAAAAATCCAAAAAGAAATTAACTAAAAGCTGGCAGACTTTTCCAAAGAAAATGATCCTGACCGGAATGTCTTCTCCGAATATGGAGTTGAATATTGAACTTAACAGGATTTCAAATGATAACAACCTTGTTGTTTTAACCGAAACCACATCGAACCTTAGTGGAGATAAGTTTTTTCCCTGTATCGATAAAATTATCAGTAGTTTTTCTGACGAAGAATCTAAGAAATTTGCACCTGATTTGCTGATTACGTTTGGCAATCAGATAATTTCGAAGATGATAAAATCTTTCATTCGTAAAAATCCTCCAAAAGAACATTGGCACATTGGATACTCCGATTATGCCCCGGATACTTTTCAAAACCTTTCAATAATAATACAGCTGAAACCGGTTGATTTCCTTAAAATCATACAACCGGACATTGAACATAAAACCCAAAATTACAGGAGCTTATGGAAGATACGATGCGAGATTAATGAAAAGATACATCAACAGTTTTTATCTGAGGCAGCCTTTAGCGATTTAAAAGTATATGAACAATTATTGCAGGCCATTCCGGAATTCAGCAACCTGCAAATGGCTAACTCAGCAGGTGTACGTTATGTTCAATTATTTAACCCGGTACAACAAATAAGCTATAATGCTAATCGTGGAACAAGCGGAATTGATGGATGTACATCAACTGCCGTGGGAGCAGCCTATGCGAATAAAATACCCACAACACTAATTACAGGCGATATTGCGTTCTTTTATGACTCGAATGCCCTTTGGAATAAATATCTACCTGATAATCTAAAAA
>CAYLZH010000190.1:0-10472 GCA_964388245.1 uncultured Bacteroidales bacterium | reverse complement strand
AATTAAGTTAAGGAATGGTATAATAGGCAGTAGAAAAAATAAAGCAGCAGAATTCAAGTTTAGTAAACATGGGAAGATTAATAGACATAGTTATTGCAGTATTAAGCCTTATAATCTTAAGCCCGATATTCTTGACATTAAGCATTATGATATTTTTTGAGACAAGCACGCCTGATATTTAAGTCAGAAAAAACTAACAAAGTAGGTCAAATTACAATTAACAAAGATACTTGAACTACAGGCCGGGGCTAAGGCAGGGACAAATAAGATCTCAGCCTTAGCCCTTTTCGTTTTTAATAGTTCCTGGCAGAAACGCCAATTCCTTCGTTACGTATGTGTTAACAGCAGAAATTATGACCGGCCAATTATTTTCCCGACCAATTACCGGCCATCCAGTGAAACTAAAATCGGACAACTGTTATTCCAGCACCACCAAATTCGATATGCTCATCACCAAACCAGCTTACCAGGTCGACTGTCCGCAGATACTCCCTGATAAACTGACGGAGAATTCCGTTTCCGGTTCCATGCAGGATTTTAGCCTCTTTTTCATCGAGGGTAATACAATCGTCGATAAATTCGTAAACTTTAGGCATGGCCTCATCAACGTGCATTCCGCGCAGGTCGATATTCGATTTAAAATTTATTCGTTTGTCGTGCAGGTTTAATCCCAGACTTACACTTGAGCGGTCCTGGCCTCTGGTAATTTCGCGGTACTGATTATTAGAAATTTTTTCGACCCTGTTTTTCGAAATACTTGTCATTAAATTACCGAAAGCTACAATGTAATCTTTTTCGTTCATATCGACAATTTCGCCTGCCGTTTCGGTTTCTTTCAGCACCACCTTATCACCAATGGTAATTGTTTTTTTGATATTGCGGAGGCGTTCTTCTTCACTCGCTTCGTTGCTTAATTTTTTTGGATATTTTTTCCTGATCGATCTCTCTTTATTCTGAATTTCATCGAGTTTTTTTCCAATTGAATCCTCCTTTATATTCAGTTCTTTTTCAAACCTTGCTTTAAATTGATCGAGCTCCTGCCGGGCCTTAAGGGTATCTTCTCGTTCGGCCTGGTTTTCACGAATTATCCTGATGGTATTTTCTATAATCCTGTTGGCACCGGAAAGCATATGTTTTGCTTCATCGCCGGCCTCCTGAATAATTTTCTTTCGCTCTTTTTTCGATTTTTTAATTTCTTCTGTTAAATCTTCTAAGATGGTATCAAGCCTCTTTTCTTCTTGCCTGATTTTCTTTCGTTTTACCTCCCAATACCGTTTATCACGAACTACATCTTTTAAAAGTTTATCAAAGCCAACATGTTCCTTTCCAATTTTGTCTTCGGCTCCTTTAAGAAGTTCTTCAGGAAGTCCAATTTTCCGGGCAATTTCGAAAGCAAAGGAACTCCCGGGCTTGCCAATCTGAAGCTGAAATAGCGGTTCCATCCGATTTTGATCATATAGCATTGCACCGTTTATTATTCCATTCGATTGAGCCGCAAAATGTTTTAAGTTCGTGTAATGTGTTGTAATTACCCCAAAACATTCAAGCCGGTTCATCTTGTCGAGAATGGATTCGGCAATAGCCCCGCCAAGCAAGGGTTCTGTTCCTGTACCAAATTCATCGATCAGGATAAGGCTTTTTGAATTAGCAGACTTCAGAAAATTCTTCATGTTCAGCAGATGAGAACTATAGGTACTTAAGTCGTTATCGATGGATTGTTCGTCGCCAATATCGATAAAAATATCAGTAAAAATTCCCATCTGTGATCTTTCATCCATAGGTACAAGCAAACCACATTGAAACATGTATTGCACTAATCCAACAGTTTTCAGACAAACAGATTTTCCACCGGCATTTGGACCTGAAATCAATAATAACCTGTTTTCCTGATTTAGATCGATGCTGAGTGGCACCACTTTTTTTCCTTCCTCTTTGTGGTGCAAAAACAACAACGGATGACTGGCCTCAATCCAATTAATAAAAGCCGCATTGACAATAGTCGGGAGATTCGATCCGAGTTGAATGGCAAGCATTGCTTTGGCCCTTATGAAATCAACTATTCCGAGGAAATTATAAGCAATAAATAAATCGTCGAGGTAGGGCCTAACAAAATCGCTGATATCATGAAGTATTTTAATGATCTCGCGTTGCTCGGCATATTCAAGTTCCCGAATTTCATTATTCGTTTCAAAAATCTCGGCCGGCTCAATAAAAGAGGTTTTTCCGGTTGCCGATTCATCATGAATAAATCCTTTAATACTCCTTTTTTTCGATGCTAATACGGGAATAACAAGCCGCCCGTTTCTAATAGTCAGTGAAGTATCCTGATCAACAAGACCTTCGTTCCGGGCCTGTTTAAGTATACTATTCATCCGGTTCGACACAGCCGATTGCCTGGATATAAGATCCGACCTGATTTGTTTTAACCCGGGTGATGCGCCATCACGGATTTTCCCATGCCTGGTTATTATCATATCGATTTTTTCCAATAACATAGGATGAAGAGCCAGGTCTTTAACCAGGTTATATAAAAAAGGAAATTCTTCGGGGTTGAGCTTTTTCAAAAATCTGTAAACCGAAAAAATCGATTCCAGTGAGCGCTTAAAATCAAAAAGTTCGGATAATTCAAGGTAGCTTCCTTCAATTTTTATTTTCTTCAGGTATAGTGTTACATCGAAGTAATGATCAATCGGAAATTCAGCTTTTTCGATTAATATCCTGCGAAATTCATCAACCTGGCCGGTAAGTTTTGAGATTAATGTATGTGAAGTGGCAAATCGAATAGAGGCAACTTTTTTTTTGCCTAACTCACAAATGCAATTCCGGGTTAATAATTGCCTAATCCTGTCGAATCCAATTTTTGATTCGAAATCGTTTGGATAGATCACTTCTTTAGCTTTTCAATTTCTGCAAAAGTAAAAAGGCTACTGATAAAGGCAAAACGAAAAGATATCTTCAGGATTTAGTTTCTTTACACTGATAATTCATCGAAAATCTTATCAAGTACTTCGGGCCGAATTGGTTTTTCGGCGAAATAATCCATTCCCGATTCAAATGATTTGTTACGGTCTTTTTGCGACACATTAGCTGTGAGGGCTATAATTGGAATTCTTTTTTCCTGGCCATTCGCTTTCTCATAACCACGAATCATTTCGGTCGATTCCCAACCATTCACGTTTGGCATTTGTAAATCCATTACAATGATATGATCCGATTTTTTAATTGTGGAGAGACGATGAGCAATATCAACATGCCCATATTTCGAAAGATTCGCGGCCCCTACTTTTTGCATCAGTTCATTGTCCTCGGCAAGTAGAATGCGCAGTTTTGCAACTGAATAAGAAACCGGAGTCGATAAACTTTTTTTCTTGCCATTTTCATTGAAAGGAACAGTCAGATCGAACCAAAAACGGCTTCCATGCCCTTTTGAGCTTTCAACCTGTATTGCACTTTCCATCAAATGAACCAATTTTTTAACAATGGCAAGGCTAAGGCCAATTCCATGATATTCGCGCGAGAACGAAGTATGTGCAGGCGAAAATGCCATAAATATATTTTTTATCTCGTCCAGGGTCATGCCTATACCGGTATCGATAACCTCAACTCTGAATGTGCACATTGAGTCGGTTGTTCCCAGGTATCTTAATGCTAACTCTACTTTTCCCTTATTTGTAAATTTGATAGCATTGCTTATGAGGCTTTTTAATACCTGATTCAACCTCATTCTGTCGGAGATTATGTGATCGGGTATTTCTCTGTCGATTCGTATATTTAAATCAAGTCCGCTTTTTTTAGCACGGTTCATATAAACAATCTCAACATCCTTAACCATATCCCTGATCGAGAATTCTGATTTTTCAATATCCAGACTGCCACTTTCAAGTTTAATAAACTCCAGGATGTCATTAAAAATATCAAGAAGATCGTTGCTTGACTGCTCAATAACCTGCAATTTTTCCCGCTTATCAGAATCGAGGTCGATATCTTTCAAAACATTGATCATCCCGATAATACCGGCAAGTGGTGTGCGTATTTCGTGGCTCATTATATCGAGGAAAGCAGTTTTTGCCTTATCGGCTTTTATGGCAAGATCTCTCGAAAACTCAGCCGAAGCCTTTGCCTCGGTAAGTTGTTTGTTTATTTTGTTGAGTTTTTTATTCTGGCGTTCGATCTTTTCCTTTTGCTTTATCTCATTTTCCATGGCCTTCTTCCTGCTTTTAGCCCTGTAAAAAAGCAACACGGCAACAATGGCAGCCATCAGGCCAAGTGCAATCAAGGCATAAATAAGATGAGTCTTTCCTGTTAACAACTCTTTTTGGAGCGCTTTATCAGACCGTAATTTTTTCAGCTCCTGTTCCTGTCTTTCCAATTCAAGTACAATCCGGCTGTCCTTCAGTGTTTCGGCACGCTTTTCTTCTGATTGATGTATAAGATATTCGGCATACAAATCGGCATACGTCAATGCTTTCTTGTAATCCTTTTTTACAAATGCAATATCTCTCAATAATAACAGGTTCGATTTAACGATTACCGGAAGATTTAACTTCATGGAAAGATCATACGAAGCCGTACTAAGTTCAATCGCCTTATCGGTTTTACCGGAGTGGTAAAGGATATTAGCCTGGAAATAAAGCAATTTGGATTTTAAAGTATCATTAGAATAAGCTTCAAGCATCCGGCTGGCATCACTAATAAACAATTCGGCAGCGCCAAAATCATTCAATTTATCAAACAGGCTTGCTAACTCAATTTTTGCCTCAATCATCAGATTATTAGCTTGTAAGGTATCTGCATAATTATAAGCCAAATTAAAAGTAGTTTCTCCATTTGTAAATTCATTGTTCATTACAAAGGCCTTGCCCAGATCAAGATGAAGATTCGCCAATAATTGTTTGTTGCCAATCTTTTTTGCATATGATATAGCTTTTCTATAATAAATAATGGAACTGTCGAATTTCGATAATTTACTGTACAACGATGCAATTTGCTTGTAGATAAAGGTATTATGGATTTCGTTTCCCGTTGAGTTTAAGTAATAGATCAACTCGAAATATATATTAATAGCCTCGTTATATTGTTTCTGTCTGATGAATATATCGCTTTTAAACATTAATGATTGCGTAATACTTTCGATATGTTCAATACCGTATGAAAGTTGCAGGGCCGAATCAACAAAAACTAACGACCGCTGAAAGAGGTCTAATTGTAAATATTTCCCGCTTTTCTTTAATAAATTATCAATTTTTTGTAAATCCTCATTGTCTTTTACAGGATAATCCCCATTAACCAAACCGCTGCATGAGGATGCATATAAAACTAAAAGTATGATAAATAAACCTGCCTTACGGTAAAATTGCTCCATGTTTCATCTGTTTATAAAATATTCTTAATAGTCAGATATCTTACCCCGATGTTACGGGGAAATTCGTTCGATAAAAATCCTATGACCGATCTCACAAAAACCATTGTATTATGTTAATCACGCTTGTGTTAAAATGGCTAAATTTTGTTATGCCCGCTTCATCAATGTTAAAACTCAACAAAATAATCAATCTTGCAATACTAATATCTTTTGTTTGGCTATTTATTATTTTTTTTTGACAGAAGTAAGGTTTTGTTTGATTAAAACCAGACCGCTTTCCGCTAAAACACATCTATTTTTTATATGTGCATGCTGTTATAGCCAAATTCGAAGTTCTATAATCTTGCTCACATTAACAGACTTTTTCTACTTTTGTGATTGAACAATAATGTAAGATCATGAAATTCGATTATAAAAAATTCATTGCCTTTGGTCTGATGGCCTCATTTGTATTTATGTTTATAACCGGTCTTGTTGTTTACCTCTCCCCGACCGGAAATGTAGAAAGCATTAATAGCTGGCTGTTTTTTGGTATGCCAATAATTTCCTGGAAAACTCAATTCGTTTTTTCATTTTTTTTCTTCCTGATATTTTTAGTCCTTTTGCTGATTTCAATAAACTGGGGCGTAGTAAAAACCTATATCCAAAAAGAATTCCCTCAAAAAATCTCAGGCAGTAAAGAACTGTGGATTGCCCTTGTTGTGGTATTCATCTTATTATCCATATCAGGCCTCGACCTGAAAGTAGTCCAGAAACTGGCAAGGGTTTCAGCACCCGGCATAACCCAAACTCAAAGCATAGCAAGTTCAGATGATGCAATAACTGTTTCTGAAGAAAAAGTCTCGCTGGCGGAAATGAAACTTAGCACCCTGGCAGGATGTTACAGAGGAATGAGCCTTCAGAAAGCAAAAGAAAAAATAAAACAAACCGGACATAAAACTCCAGGGGCTGATCCAATACTGAGAAAAATTGCTGATGCCAATGACATTAGCATCAATGAAATAATTAAGCTTGTAGCAAAAGAAGAAAAATTGATCCCGGGTAGGCGTCCCGGAATACCAATCAGTAAACGAACTTTAAATGAAGTTATTGAAGAAATAGGCATCACAAAAGATGATGCTTTAACAATCTTCTCTAAAAAAAACATTCAGCATACCGGCGATTTCGATAAATCTTTAAAAGAAATCTCTGATGAAAATAAAATACTACCTGTAGATTTATACACCATCTTAAATGGCGATGAACCACAACTTGTAGTCAATGAGCCACCTAAACAGGCTCAACAAGCTCCGCCAAAATCCGGTCCGTCGGAATTCGAACTATACGCAAAAGACAAAACCCTTGATGAACTTTCAGAAATAATAAAACAGCAGCAACCCGATGCTATTGTAAACAAAGATGTGATCCTTGAACGATTATCAGCTAATAAAATAAAAGTAAACAGCGATAATGAAACGGTTGGTGAAATTGCCAAAAATAACAGGACAACAATCGACGACATATTTCAGATAATTGCTTTTGGAAGGCGACAACCAAAGCCTCCTGTATCTGGTGCACAGCGGGTCGATGGCCCCCCACCCCACATTGCCGAAGGCCAAAGCCGTGCAAAGGCATTGGTTCAAACAACCATGGAAAAACTGGCAGCAGATTACAAACTTAATGAAGCTGAACTATTGGAGGCATTGAAGAATAACGGCTTCGAAGCAACAAAAGATGAAACAGTGGAAGACCTTGCTAAAAAATATAATGCTCGGGCAGGAGCGATTGTAAAAGTACTTCGCGATGAAAGGCTCAGACAGCAAGGGAAAAATAATTAATCCAGTACCAAATAAAATTCAAAAATCCCGGTTAACCACAATTAACCGGGATTTTCTTTATTTAATCCTTTTGATGAGTCCGCTCCGTAAAGCAAGAATTTGGTCAAAATCAAGGTCTTTCGAAATTTTAACACCGGGGTTGTAAAAGAGGTAAAAAACCGATACTGCAAACTAACTGAATCCCGCAGAAGCAAGGACCTGAAATCCGTATCTCAGAAGACAAATTCTTTTTCAATAAATCTTCTTGAAATATATACAAATATTCATACCATTTAGATTTTATCAATTGCTTACACCACATTTCCTTGCTTCATAAACTCTTGTTAATAAGTAATGTGTAGGAGATTATTATGTTACGGTTACTGATAGCCTTGGTTGCTTTGTTAATGATTCCCTGACCATATACGATACCCTTGATATTTCTATAAATGAAATAATAATCAGATATCCTTGCGATTCAGCAGGATATGCAACTATTCCTACAGGTGGAATTGCGAATGGAACCACTCCATATACAATTACCTGGTTCACATCTCCCATACAAGTAAATGATACAGCCTTTAACCTTGTACCTGGAGTTTACGAAGTTGCTGTGGTTGATGCCAATGGTTGTACTGATACTGTTTCATTTATAGTTTCATGTTTCGAAATTGACATGTCGTTCATAAACACCTCATGTCCCGGTGTTTGTGATGGATTTGCAGAAGTAGCCGGAATGTACTTTTTAAACGGATATAATCCGGCACCTCCTTATTCCTATCAATGGGCCAATGGAGAAACGACCTCATCTATATCTGACATCTGCCCCGGATACTATGAGGTAACTGTTATTGATGCACAGGGACATACTGGAGTCGACACTGTTTTGATTGATTATTCTTACATCGCCGAGCTAACCTATAGTGTAAACAACGTTTTTTGCCCGGATTCATGCAATGGGTCCATTGAAGCGACATTAAACAATACAAACGCTTTCCCTTCAATAATTTTCCACATTGAAGGAAATCTAGGATTTAACGATTCTCAGACTAATACCACCCCTGTATGGGACTTCACAGGTTTATGCCCTGATACATACACAATTACTGCTATTGACACAAATGGTTGCCAGGATTCAGTGGTAGTTGTTATAGAAGAACCACCACCATTTTATTGCATTGATTCAATAAGTGCAGTTGACTGTAATACAAGCAACATGGTTAATATTGATATTACAACCATTGGAGGATACCCTCCATTTTCATATGAATGGGGAAATGGTGCAACAACCGAAGATATAACTGTAAGTAGCCCTGGCACATATTATCTAACAATAACCGACATGGTAAATTGTACATTAACAGACACCTTTACTGTAGATTCAGTATGGAGCATTTCAGTTGTTATAAATTCAATTCAACCAACATGCCCTGATCCATACAATGGATATTTATATCCAATAATTACGGGGGGGAGCTCTCCCTTTACATATTCTTGGTCGAACGGACAAACAACCGATACCTGTTTTAATATTGGTCCAGGTCAATACTTTCTTACTGTGACAGATGATTACGGATGTAAAGCATCTACCTTTGGTATACTAAATGATTACTACTTACTTAATATATTTGATACTGTGATACCTCCAATTTGTCCTGACACCACAAACAGACAAATAAAAATATGGGTAGTAGGTGGTGTTCCTTCTTATTCATATTATTGGGAGGAAAACAGTTCTTATTTCTCTAACCAGGCGAATATTTCAGGATTAACCTCGGGATTTACGTACACATTAACAGTTACAGATAATGCAAATTGTCAGATAACTTACTCAGCCACCATGCCTGATAGTGAGCTTTACTTTGAATTTAATGTACAAGGGCAAGGGTGTAATGGGCCAGCAGATAATTCATGGGTCGTAAATGGAGCTGTTGGCGTTGATGTACAAGGCGGTAACGGTACGTATTGGTACGACTGGGGAAGTGGAGCTACGACATCGGATACCCTAACAGGTCTTACGGATAGTACTGTTATTTACTTAAGTGTAACCGATAGCACTGGTTGTACCGGCTCTGATTCAGTTTTAATCGGATCGAAACAAACCATTAATCAGAAATCAGGTTGGGGGTATTTTTCAACATACCTACTCCCATTCGACTATAACAATAAAACAGTCCCAGATTATTTCATTGGGCAGGGCCTTACTTCACAGGTTATTATTTTGAAAAACGAAGTATCTGCTTTCTTCTGGCCTCAATATACTTTTAATAGCAACAATGAATTTTTTTATCCAGGAAAAGCCTACCAAACAAATATGAATTCTGAACATGACTTATTCTTGATGGGGCGATTAGCTTGTCCTGAAGACCATTTAATTGAAAAAATACCCTCATGGAGTTACATCGGCTACTTAAGGACAGCCGAAAGTTCAATTGTTAATGAGCTATCTTCCGTTTCACAAAATGTAATTCTTGTTAAAGAAGAAAATGGTTTAATTTATTGGCCACAATACGGAACCAACATGATAGGAAATATGATCCCGGGCGAAGGGTATCAAATTAAAGTTGATACTACTATATCTTTTAATTTTTCAAATAATGACAACAATTTTGGGACAAAGTCCGAAGTACATCGTACTGAATGGACTTTCGAGCATTTTACTGATGACAACAATTTGTTTACAACAGAATTTATGGTACTAATGATTCCGTATGAAAGCTGGGACGAAGTACCTGAGTATGGCTCTGAAATTGGCCTCATTGGTGAATCAGGTCAATTGGTTGGCCGGGCAATATTCGAAGGGGATCATACTGCCTTTGTAGTGTATGGCGACAATTTATATACCGAAACAGAGGAAGGTTTATCAGAGAGCGAAGAATTTACTGTAGCAATATGGAATCCTATATTAAAGGCTACCAAATCACTAAAGATTACAGAATGGGAAAAAGGAAACGAGCAATACGAAAAGGGAAAAGTTTGCATTGCAGGGAAGAGTATTGAAGATGAAATTAACTTGGAATACGGTGGCGAGTTCCTTGTAGAATGCTACCCAAATCCATCAAGCGGTAAATTCAATATTAATATTTTAAGCCCGGTTGAGGATATTGTTAGAATTAATTTATTCAATTTAAATGGTCAGCTAGTATTCTCCTCTGAATTGAAGATAATTGTAGGCAAACAACAATTAACTTTTGATGGTTCAACATATTCTCCAGGATCATACTCTATGCAAATAACCTGCTCGAGTAAAACTTTAACACAAAAACTGATAATAATTCATTAAATTTGGTTTTTGACATTAACAATAGTCTCAC
>CAYLZH010000189.1:0-10508 GCA_964388245.1 uncultured Bacteroidales bacterium | reverse complement strand
TTTCAGAACCCGATAAGACGGTATGTAGAGAACTTAGTACTTGGCGATGCGCGTAGAAGAAGACAAACACACCAATGGATGTACGACCGGGTTAACCTGAGTATTCTTCTTGAGCAATGTGGTTTCAATGATATCGAAACTCATCAGTTTAATACGAGTAAAATCGATTACTGGAATAATTTTGGTCTCGATATCGATGATCAGGGAAATCAGTATAAGGAAGACTCGCTATATATTGAGGCTGTAAAATAATTTGCCTGAAACCAGATTATTGAAACATAAATCCGGCTTCAGGCAATCTATACTATTATCCTATTCAGGATTTCCAAATCTGAAATAGAAAAATAACTACTTAACAATTTCAAACTGCCTCATCTGCACACCTTTGTCTGATCTAAAAATCATAAAATAACTTCCTGAAACAAGATTTGACAAATCAATTGTTCGCGTAAAAGTTTCATTTTTATCTATGCGGACTTCATGCACTGTACGCCCTGTAATCTCAATTATCTCAATTAGATAGTGCTGATCATCACCTGATTCAATATCAATTGTAATAATTCCTGATGAAGGATTTGGATAAATTGTTATTTCATCTTCGAGGCTAATCTCATCAGCAGAGGTTGGACCATAGAAATAATCATGTGTTATTTTTATTATTTCTTTTCGAACCGATGCATCGGCCACCATTGCTAAATCTATACACAAATAAACCATTTTATATGTGGCATCTTCGTAGCGTACACCTGCAACTTTCGAAGCCTGTGAATTGTAATTAAAAATTGCTTCAGCACCGCCAATTGCATTTACCTGATCAGGGTAAAAATTACCGGAAAATAAATCGTTAATAGCTGATGAATTTAATGATCCGAAAACAGGATCATTGGTTACTGCTGTTAACTGACTGTTTGCAGTATTACCATCGCTTACATACGAAGCATGCATGTAATTAGTGAAGAGGGTAGCTGTAGTTGTTGTTCCATAGCCATCGCCACTGGCAATATCCCAAGCAATATCCTGTCCGGCAAAAAACACATTTCCACCATTATCCATAAAGTTCATGAGTGCATTCGCCTGATCATCAGAAAAAGATGGAAAACGCCAGCCAACATTCATAAAAATATTATTTACACCTGATAATGCATTTGCTGCCTCAGCTTTAGCAAACACCAACCCATTGATCAATGCATATGATTGATTTCCTGCATAGTCGAGTCCATCGATATAATCCTGATCGAAATCATAGGTATTGCCATCACCCCAGCTTCCGGTACTATTAACTATAAGATCAGTTATTCCTTTAATAACATGAAACTGCTGGATTTTTAACGGAGCAGTGGGATAAGTTACCGACTGAAATTCAAGTGTGTAAGTTGCAAATGCCACAGATGCCCCTGGTGTTATTTTAACAATTACATCCTCAGGAACATAATTACTGAATGAAATTGCAGTAGGTGCAGTATAATCAGTACCTCCAACAGAAAATACTGCGGACCAATCGGCAGGTGCATTATCCGATGAGAGAGTTATTAAAAATTCTTCATCGCCTGGTAACGAACTTTCCATTGATGCTGTAAACTGCGTTTCATTGCCAACACTTCCTTCAGCAACATTATCCCCAACCACCGACAGGGTGCCCGAATAAATCGAAGTTGAACCGTCATGGCTACCACCATCAGCAATCGCCTGCACACCGGTATAAATGTTAAAATGATCTTCGGATACATATACGGCTACATCGCAATTACTGATGTCATAATCAACCGGGACAGTATAGATAATAGTATCATTAAAAACAGAACCCTGGGTAGTTGTGCTTATTTCAAGTCCCCACTGTCCGGTAAGCAGGTGCCTCAAAATATGCTTGTGATCGTAATTGTACTGGGTACCATTCGCATAGTCCGACTGATAGCCAAATACATGATTTTCGAGCAAAGCCACCTGCAGATAATTTGAGTTGACTGTGCTATTTTGAGTGTAATACAATTCGACCATAACCGACAGCTCACGCGTTGTAGTGTCAAAGACCGTTGAGAATGCCACATTCACCGGCGATTGAGTAGGAAATAACTGATGTGCTGCATATGCCCAGGCAGATCTGCTCATGGCCGGAATGCTGCCAATTTCGGAAAAAATTTTGCGATTAATCGTTCCTGAAGGATATCCCGAAACACCCATTTCATTGGCAAGATTATCACCAAAAGCAGTTCGAAAATCAGGTTCGCCGGCAGAAGGTACAGCATACCCGCCAGCATGAACATTAACCAACACAACCCTTCCCGGATTTGCATCAGCCAAAGCCTCTGCCCTGACATGTCCATCAGGACAATAGCCACAATGAATCCCGGTATACTCTTCAAGAACAACATTGGTATGCTGGGGTGTTGTAACCACCATTGTTTGTGATCTTGTTACATTCAGGTTAAGGCTAATTACAATAATAAATAATAGTAAAACTCTTCTCATAATAAAGTCATTTTTGGATTTATATGTCAAACCTACATAAATTTTTTCATTTTAATTTACACAAGCCAAATGAAAAAATTTATAAGTAGGTTCCTGATGACCATTGAAGTCCTGTTTTTTTCCTGATGAAATATAAGAGAAAAATAGACCAATCCGTCTAATAAAGATTTTTTATTGGTATTTTTGCATGTTTTTTAACGATTTCGTAAATTATGAATTTTGAGGAACTTACAGCAATCTCACCCGCCGATGGAAGATACCGGGGCAAAACCAAACAACTTGCGATTTATTTTTCAGAATATGGATTGATAAAATACCGGGTACAGGTCGAAATAGAATATTTTGTAGCTCTTTGCAGGATCCCGCTTCCTCAGTTAAGTAACTTTAAGCCTGAGAACTTTCAAACCCTAAGGAATATATACAGGCAATTTACGCTTACTGATGCACAGCGGATTAAAGATATCGAAAAAGTTACCAATCATGATGTAAAAGCCGTTGAATATTTCATCAAGGAGAAATTTGATGAGTTGGGCTATCAGGAATTTAAAGAATTTATTCATTTCGGGCTTACCTCGCAGGATATAAACAATACGGCAACACCAATGTCGATTCGCGATGCTCTGATTGAAGAATACTATCCACTACTTGACAAGCTGGTTCAGGAAATGATCAAACTTGTTGAAGAATGGAGAGATATTCCAATGCTTGCGCGTACGCACGGACAACCTGCATCACCAACGCGGCTTGGTAAAGAAATCAACGTGTTTGTTGAGCGGTTAATGAAACAGATATCGCAGGCTCAATTTGTCCCTTATTCAGCAAAATTTGGAGGAGCCACCGGAAATTTCAATGCCCATCATGTTGCCTATCCCGGTATTGATTGGGTAGAATTCGGAAACACTTTTCTTGATAACAGCCTTGGCCTGGATCGATCGCAAACAACAACACAAATTGAACACTATGACAATCTTGCTGCCCTGTTCGATGGATTAAAAAGGATTAACACAATTTTACTTGACCTTTCAAGGGATATCTGGACTTACATTTCGATGGATTACTTCAAACAAAAAATCAAGAAAGGTGAAGTCGGTTCGTCTGCAATGCCTCATAAAGTTAATCCAATCGATTTCGAAAATGCTGAAGGAAACCTCGGCATTGCTAACGCACTATTCGAGCATTTATCGGCAAAACTTCCGGTAAGCCGCTTACAGAGAGACCTGACCGATTCGACTGTGTTAAGAAATGTAGGCGTACCTATTGCTCACGGATTAATTGCGCTACACTCATTGTTAAAAGGATTCGGGAAGTTATTACTCAATAATGATAAAATAAATCAGGACCTTGAAGACAATTGGTCGGTTGTAGCCGAAGCAATTCAAACAATATTGAGACGCGAAAATTATCCGAATCCTTACGAGGCACTACTAAATCTTACACGCACAAATAAAAAAATAAATGCCACACTTATTGGCCAATTCGTCGATACACTTGATGTTGATGAATCGATTAAAAATGAAATAAGGAAAATTAGTCCTCACAATTACACAGGAATATAGATATGAAGCAGGTTTTATCGTTAGTACTTTTTATAATGTGGTCAACTGTTATATCCGCCCAGGTTATAAATGCAAACCAATTCCTGACCTTAACAGATATTAAACCGGGACAATCAGAACTAATTGCCGATGGCTATTTTTACACTGCCTCGAATGCATTAAACAATGAGTTTTTAAATACTTTATACAAAGGCAACTTTATCGACAATAATCTTAAAAGCTCGGTTAAGCTAAGTGATCAGAATTATTTTGGTGCTGAAAATGTTTACAATCTGCAATACCGCTTTAGGGCCGACAGCCTGTTTAATTTCTCAAACGCAACTTTAGGTTTTTCATTATCGAACCACTTTTATTCGAATATTGCCTTTTCCGACGATTATTTTACCTTGATTTTTTACGGGAACTCAGCAATATCACAAGCCGATCTTTCGGGATTCGATTTCGATTATATGAACTACCAGAAATTTTCAATCCATTTTTCCAAAGGATTCGAAAGTGAAAAATGGCTCCTCTCATCTGCCTTGTCGTGGTCTGCTGTTAAGGGCCAAAAGTTTTATTCGATTAAAATTGATGATGGCCATTTTCATACTATAGGTCAGGGTTTAGCGATTGAAGCTGAATTGGATTTCGAATTCAGGAGCAGCGATACAACAAAATTCGATTTTGCTGATTTTAATGGACTTGGGGCTGCTCTTAACTTATTCTTTTCACTGAAGAATAAATCTTCTGGAAACATGCTTCTATTTGAATTAACCGATTTTGGCGGTATTACCTGGAATGATCAATCGCTCCATGTCGATCTTGATACGACTTTGTCCTTTAACGGACAGGATATCAACAACCTTCTTGATTATTCGTTTACCAGTTTTTCAGAATTAAATGAAGACAGTTTACGACAGGATTTTTACTATTCAAAATCAGAAAACAAAGAATTAAAAACAAAGCTTCCGGCTAAGTTTGGCATTCATTACCTGCATCATATCAACAGTATAAATTCCCACATTCTTATAGGTGGACAATCCTGCTTTTTTGAAAAAATGTATTCACCTTTTATGTACGCACGCTGTCGATCAACATTAAGAAATGGATTTTCAACTACTGTACAACTTGCCCATGGAGGATTTTCAGAAACACAAATCGGGCTTGGTATGGAAAAGGTATTCTACGACCGCGTAAAAATTTCGGTTTTTAGTGCAAATATCCCCGGATTTTTTAATCCTTCAGCTACATTTGCTCAACATCTTAGAGCGGTAATCTCCTATAAATTTGGCTAAATCGTTGTTATGTCAATAAAAATTCAGTTATAAGCATTAAAATGAAAAATATATTGTCAGCCATACCGAACGTAAAATTTATCGACAACGGAAATTTCTTTCTTTTAGCCGGACCATGTGTGGTTGAAGGAGAAAGTATTACGCTACAAATTGCAGAGCGAATAAAAGAAATTACGGATAAGTTAAAAATCCCGTTTATTTTTAAGGCTTCGTATAAAAAAGCAAACCGTTCCCGATTTGATTCTTTCTCGGGTTTAGGCGATGAATTTGCGTTACAGATATTGCAGAAAGTAAAAGACCAATTTCAATTACCGATTGTTACAGATATTCATTCAGATAAGGAAGCAGCATTTGCAGCCGAAGTAGCCGATATCTTACAAATCCCGGCTTTCCTGTGCCGGCAAACCGAACTTCTGGTTGCAGCCGCAAAAACCGGGAAAGTTGTAAATATTAAAAAAGGACAATTTTTGTCGGCTCAATCAATGCAATTTGCTGCTCGAAAAGTTACAGATTCAGGAAATGCGAAAGTAATGTTAACCGACCGTGGGACTATGTTTGGCTACCAGGATTTAGTAGTAGATTTCCGTGGAATTCCTGAAATGAAAAAAACCGGGTTTCCTGTGATTCTCGACATTACCCATTCGCTGCAGCAACCAAATCAACATTCGGGTATTTCGGGCGGGAATCCGGAAATGATTGAAACCATTGCAAAAGCCGGTATTGCAGTTGGGACAGATGGTATTTTCGTCGAAACACATCCCGATCCTCAAAATGCAAAATCGGATGGCGCAAACATGCTTCATCTCGATCGCCTCGAAAACTTACTTGATAAATTATCACAGATATACAAACTGGTAAATTCACTCTAACAAGCAACTATTTCATGCTAAAGTCCGTTCTACAACAGAATTTAGTATTTCATATTGCTTTTAATAATTTGAAAATTTGTAGTAGTTTTACCCTCAATGAAAAAAGAACTTAAAGTCAAAAAAATGAAAAGGAAAATTTTCTCATTAAAATCGTTTCTGTTTGCAGGAGTTATTATGTTAGTAACCATGATTAGCTGTCAGGACAAAGATACAACAGCCCCTAAGGCAAAATTAGATGGGCCTAATCCTTATCATATTACCCTAAACGACCGGTACGTAGAATATGGTTTTGAATATATTTATGATAACCGTGACGACACTGCTGAAATGGATATTAAAATCGAACACGAAATAGATACACTCGAAGGTGATATCCTGAACGTTGATGGCCATAATATTTTTTTAGGTGAAGGGGCAACAATTCAAACCGGTAATTTCGAGGTTACTTATACCATTACTGATAAGGCAGGAAATCAGACAATCCTTATTCGAGATGTAGTAATTACAAACTCACTTGATAAATTTTCACGTGAATACACCGTGGAGAAAGAAAATCTTTCAGATCCTACTGACACTTACGAAGATTATACAACCGAACTCGAAGCCTATGAGGACCTGAACAACCGGATTCTTTTTCCAGGCTTTTCCGATTTTGATGATGCAAACATCTCCGTTTATGCCGATGTAAAAGGAGACAGTATTTTTATCGCATTGCAGAACTTTTTTACAAGTAATGGTTATATAATCGACGGGATAGAATCGGAAAATGATGGATATGCCGGAATCGTAAACCATACCAATTATAAAATTACAATAAGGTTTACTGCAGCCAATAATACACAGGGAGCCCAGGAATTTGAACAAACTTACACTAAATTATAGCCTTTTTCCATAAAAATTTTATCGGATCAAATTCGGAAGTGTTCAAAGAATCAAGGTTTTTTGAACATTTTCGTTTATGATTAAACCACAAATAGGCATAAGTTAAAGTAAACAAGAATGTTAATTAAGTTTTATTCCCATGAAGGAATATCTTCACAGGATTGTTCTTCTGATTAAAAGGATATTATTACTCTTAGTAGTATTCCAGGTTGTAAGGTTGTTTTTCTTTATCTGGAACCACAACTTTTTTACTGATACCGGATTTTCTGAAATACTTTCAATATTTTTTTTCGGGATCCGGTTCGATTATACAAGCATTGTTTATTACAATGGTTTGTTTCTTCTGTTAAGCATCATTCCAATTTCAATTGTCGATCGAAAACCATGGCAGCTTGTCTTAAAGATATTATTTGTCAGTCTTAATTCGATAATATTTATGGCCGACATGGCCGATGCGGTTTATTTTGAATTCTCAAATAAACGGACCACATTTGATTTTATTTCCGATTCGGGCCAGTTCGAAGATTTTATTTTACTTACTCCCCGGTATCTCATCGATTTTTGGATTGTACCAGTTATAACGGGACTCATAGTTTTTAGTCTCATATACTTCTATCCAAAAACGAAAAGAAAGCGTGTACAAGCGCAGCATTCTCTAAATGTTAAACCATTGCTTGTTGCATCGAAATGGACAGTTTTTATAATACTGGCTACTATGATTTATTTTCTTGCAAGGGGATTTAATCTAAAACCAATAAGAATTATTACGGCTTCGGAATATACAGATGCAAGACATATCCCATTAATACTGAATACCGGCTTTAGTATTATAACAACATCTGCAAGTGAGGAACTTCCTGATTTTAGTTTTTTTAATCCCGATGAAATAGAAAAATACTTTTCCGTGACAAAGGATTATTCGAAAGCCGGGGATTTCAGAAAATTGAATGTGGTAGTAATAATCATGGAAAGTTTTGGAAAAGAATACATTGGTTCGTTCAATGAGAATGAGGGATATACCCCTTTTCTCGAAACTTTACTTTCTAAGGGGATCAATTGCACTAATGCGTTCTCTAATGGCCGGAGGTCAATTGAAGCCCTGCCGGCTATTATTTCCGGCATACCGGCACTTACATTAACGCCCTTTATAACAAGCCAATTTGCCACCAACGAAATTTCCGGAATTCCGGCACTGTTGAAAAAGAAAGGCTACCATAGCTCCTTTTTTCATGGAGGCAGAACCGGGACAATGGGCTTTGATTATTTTGCAAAACTTTCGGGCATCGATCATTATTATGGTAAGGAAGATTATCCCTGGGATGATGGATCGGACGGGAAATGGGGAATATATGATGAAGAGTATTTCCGTTTCTTTAAGCAAAAGCTAAGCTCTTTTCCTGAACCATTCTTCTCCTGCTTTTTTAGTTTATCCTCGCATCATCCTTACGAGGTGCCCGAAAAATATAACGACAGCTTTCGCAAGGGATCACTTGAAATCCACAAGACTGTGCAGTATACCGACTATGCCCTGGGGAAGTTTTTCGAATGGGCCCAAGAGGAAGATTGGTACAGCAACACTTTATTTATCATAACTGCCGACCATACCTCTCAAACCGAAGTTAAGAAGTACCACACCTTATCGGGAGCTTATCAGATACCTCTATTGTTTTACCATCCATCCGAAGATTTTGTATCTCAAAAAGTTGATGCATTTTGCTCTCATATCGATATTTTCCCAACTGTAATGGATTATCTAAACTTTCCTGATAAATTCAACAGCTTTGGCAACAGCATTCTTACCAATCCCAATCAAAATATGGTTGTTACATATACACATACTAAGTATCAATACTTAACAGATTGGAAGGCCTTATATTTTGATGGGATAGAATTCACGGCATTTAATGATTTAAGAGATGACCTTCTTCAGAAAATTAATTTGATTGATAAACCCAACCGATGTACTGATTTTGACCGGAACAGGCTTAAAGCCATGCTGCAGACATTCAGTTCCCGAATGAAACAAAACCAGCTTATATACAGGCAAAATTCAGAAAACAAATAACAACTTTTGCGATAGGAAATTATTGTTCTTCAATACGTTCATAAGCACCGATATCAGGGCCGGAATCCTGTAGGCGACTGTTGCCTTCAATATCATATGGATAAAAAGAAGCGGTAGTAAGATCCCCATTATCTTTTGCTGCTGACAAAGTATCGAGGTTTAACTTGCCCCTGTATGGATCGGAAAAGGCCGGATCAAGATTTACGATGCAATTGATCTGACGATCAGTAGGTAAAATAGTATCGGTTTTTAGAAGACAACTCTCGAAGCGGTAATTAAATTCAGTTTGAGAAGAATATTCATATTGATCGAGTCCAATCTCGTTATCGCGGTTACCGTAGATTATGCAATTGGCAAAAAAAGCATTCTCAATTGGCCTTACATGTATATTTTCGTTAACATCTTCGTAATAATTATTTATTACTACTGAAGGAGTAACCCTGTTCGAGTACGACCAATAATTCCCAAAAGTACAATGATAAAACTGATAATCGCCACCAATGGCCAAAGCAGCTGAATATTGCCCACAATCACTAAATACACAATTCGATGCCTGAATTTTTGCACCCTGGGCATATATACCAACAGCATTCATATTTTCAATCCTGGAATTAGAAATTTTCAGAGTTGGAGCTGAATTATAAAAGGTATCGACCTGAATTCCAATTATAGCATTTTTAATGATCGCATAATCGATTTCATTATCCTTACTACCGGGAAGAAGATGAATATATCCCCATTGTCCGGGAACATCGCGATACATGTATTCCAGCCTGTCGCCCTGAAATACAACCGGATTTTCGTGAGTTCCTTCAACCTTAAGGGTACCTTTTACAAACAAGCTGGCCCTGTGATGAAAATGCAACTGGCAGCCTTCTTTTATTGTAAGTGTCTCGAGAGTGTCAACAACAAGATAATTATAAATGAGATATGGTTTTTCAGAAATCCATGTTTGAGTATTCACATAGTTTGCATTTATCAGATAATAATCTTGTCCGAATGCTACCAGATTAATATCCTGTACACTATTATTTACTATAAAGACAATCGAATCCTCAATTACCATTGGTGTATTTTCATTATTTGGATCGACTGTAACTTCAACAAATACGAATATACTGTCCTGCGATTTTATCTCAATATCTTTGACAGTATTGGCCAATATGCCATTAACATTCAATCGGAAATTCGAATTATCGCCACCTGCCAGTTTTATCTCATCAATAGTTATTGTACCGTTCTCCGGATTTTTAACAGCAAAACGCTTTGTGGTAGATCCAATATCAGTAAAAACTGTATCGAACATGATGGTGTCAGTTGAAAATTCCAGAACCACATCCTTATCAGAAATAATGATCTCCTTATTGCATGAAAATAGAGCCAAAACTAAAAGTGC
>CAYLZH010000188.1:8971-10546 GCA_964388245.1 uncultured Bacteroidales bacterium | reverse complement strand
GGTTCGAACCACCATATACCTGTATGGATTGTCATGAGGGGGATGATGATTACATTCAATTTAATTTCGAAGGAATTGCAGAAGAATACGAACAAAGTGCCCACCATACCGATCTTGGCGAAGAATTCAATTGTTGGAAATGCCACAATCCGCATGGCTACATCCTTCATGCAAGAATCGATGAAAACGTTAAGCAAATTATCACCTACAACAACAATGTTTGTTTAAGCTGCCACACAAATATCGACAGATTTGAACTGCTTACCGACCATAATCTGATTGATATAATCGGAAACCATCAATGGTTACCAAATCAGAAAGTGCATTTCGAAAATGTCCGCTGTATCGATTGTCATACAAAGGTAAGCGATTCAACTCTTGTTGCACATCATATCCAGTCAAAAGACAAGGCAGTAAAGAATTGCGAAGAATGTCATCAGCAAAACTCCCACCTTATGGCAAGCCTGTATAAATTCCGGGCCGTGGAAGCAAGATCAAAAATTGGTTTCCTGAATGCTGTCATCTTAAACGAATCGTATGTGATTGGTGCCAACAGAAATATTTTTCTGAACCGTGCCAGCATAGGTATTTTTATTCTTACAATTGTGGGAATTATCTTTCATGCAATTATTCGCAGGCTAAACCGAAAAAATTAAAAAATCATGGCAAAAGATAAATTATACTTATACCCGGCGTGGGTAAGATTGTGGCATTGGCTTAATGCAATTTTTTTCCTGATACTCATTCTTACAGGACTATGTATGCAATATTCAAGTCCATCGTTTTCAATTCTTCCCTTTGCTCTGTCAGTAACTCTTCATAATGTATCTGGTATTGCCGTATTGGTTTTACTTATCCTGTTTATCCTCGGAAATCAGTTTACCAAAAATGGGATCCACTATGTAATTTCAAAAAAGAACATGAAGGAACGACTGACAAAACAGACAAAATTTTATTTATCAGGAATATTTAAAGGCGAGAAACCACCATATCCGGTAACATCAAAGAACAAGTTTAATCCCTTGCAACGCTTGTCATATATTGTAATAATGTACGTATGCATGCCTATACTGGTAATCACAGGTATTGGCTTATTTTTTCCGGATGTAATCCCTGTAAACTTTCTTGGCATGAATGGCATTTTAGTTACTGCTGTTTTGCATGTTACCATAGGATTTGCATGCTCAATATTCCTTGTAGTTCATTTATACCTGTGCACTTTAGGTACAACCCCCGGAGCAATGTTTAAAAGCATGGTTACCGGTTATCATGAATAATCAGGCACGATTTATTTATGGCCTGTTGGTTTTTTATACTTATTTCATCACAATATTAGATATCAGCATTTTCTGATCCTAACGTGCATAATTCATGAGTATCAAAAACATGTGTTATAAATACTCAGTATCACCATAGTAAAAAGAATAAGTAGGGCCTGTGAGGGAGCGGAGCGGTAACAATCCGCTCTACCCGGAGATCCATAAAATATAATTTCCTTTTTCATCATAATAAAAAAAAGCCTCCTTACAGTTGCAAGGAGGCTTTTCAAGCTACAAGAAAGTTTCTTAATTCAAT
>CAYLZH010000188.1:0-8961 GCA_964388245.1 uncultured Bacteroidales bacterium | reverse complement strand
AAGCGAGTTTTGCAACAGTGCTTTCGCATATTGATAATTGTGAATTCCATGACTCTTGTCTTCATGGCCCATCAAAGCCCAATTGTAGAATGCGCCTGCCTGGTCTGATGTATACGAACCGGTAACAACGTGGCCATCAACATCAACAATGCCTATGGCGAATAACTTGGCTTCCAATTCGTCTAATAATGCCATAATCTCAGTTTGTACACCATTGTGGTCGAAACTGGTAACGTTACCATTGTGGCATTCGGCAGTGTTACAGCTTGCAAGGCTTGGCCAGAAAGTGTGTCCGCCTTCGCCATCTTTAGTTCCATCATCAGTATGCATATGGCAACTGGTACAACCGGCTGTAAAATGAGCTCCTGTAGAAGTAGGATATGCTACTGATCCGGCAACCTCGTATCCATCGACACCTAAAGCAACATTAGCTTGTGGGCCGTGATGTGGTCCCCAGTGTGATGATGTAACTGTAAAACTATCAACTGCCATATCCGGACCAACCCTCCTTGACTGATGGCAACGGATACACAGATTGCTTGATCCGTCCATATCAATAGCATGGCCGGTAATCAAATCAAAGTCTGTGGCTACACGCAGCGCATAATCTGGCCCATCGGTCTCAAAATCGAATGTCTGGTGGAAATCGTGGCAGGTTTCACACGAGATTGGTGTTGGTATTGGAACATCTGCTGCCGTTGTATCGTGTCCTGTATACATGGTTTCTACAAATCCCTCGTGTGAGTGACATGTTGCACAATTCTGACGACCACCTGCATAACCAACATAGGCACCTGTGGCGTGTTGTGAGGTGTTGTAATCGTCGAGGATTGCATTTTTATATGCCATGTTATGACATACCAGACATGTTGTGTTAGCATCAACTCCGTCAGTACCATCTGTTCCATCGGCGCCTGCCGGACCTGCCGGACCTTCAGGACCTTCGCATGAAGAGAGTATCATTAACCCGAAAAACAGGCTTGCTATTACTGAAGTAATAGTCTTTAGCTGAATCTTTTTCATCTTATCAAATTTTGATTAATACTATGGTTCAAGAATTATCAGTTAAAACTACGGAATTTATTCAATTTGTTAAATTTATATTAAAGACATTGTTGCAATCATAAGTCGATATTCTCTTTGATAAGATCGACATATATCGATATAGTGTTCGACTTGTTCCATTGGTATAAATGCTGATTGCTACATTTACTAATTTCGACTATCCAAATAATTAACTCATTTTATCTGATTCTTATTGATGAATTTGTATTACTGTATCTCTTATAATAGAATCCCGCGTACTATGTCGCATAACAAAATAAATAAGGTCTGTTAATTTATTACACAGGGTTTCACATCGTTTCACACTGTGCTTTTATGTGTTGCCCTCTCAGGACGAAAAAGATAAAACGTTAATAAGGTTTTGTTGATTTTTAGTACACATCTTTTAAAAAGCTGAAAATCAGTAGTAAGATTCGTATTGCATTAATTTAATATAAAAATAAATGTAGATTCTCCAGAGGAAAAGTGAAATTTCCATGCATTTTTAAATTTGACGTCAGGTTATGCCACGTGGTGGCTAAATCTCAATAACCGCATGCGAAGCTCACGGATAGAAACAAACCTACAAACACAGCCCCGACAGGGGTTGAAGTACAGATTTGAAGTTCAGCCCCTTCAGGGCAGCAATAGACGCATATTATGTTTCAACGGTTCCATCCCGACAAAATGTACGGGATAGGCTCGGTGTTTATTGAAATTTGACTCTTTCAGAGCCTGTCATAGAAAATCAGCAAACCTTAATTTTCCACAAAAGATTCTGATAGTATTACAGGTATAAGCACATCGTGATCTCGTCTCAGGCGAGATGAACCAGTGTAAAACTGGCTAACTAACGCTAAGGCTGAAAGCCAGTCAGGTCATAATTTATATCTTAATCAAACGTCTAAGAAAACCAGCAAACCATTTAACAAAACAGGAGTCGAAAATTATCGACAACGCCGAGTTGAGCGATAAAGATGCTTTTTAGACCGGGCTCATATTTCCCTTCCGGGATATTGTTTGAGCCCTTCTTCCAGGGTTTCCATTGCATTCTTCAGGTCTTCGAGACACAGCACATAGGCAATACGTACCTCCTGGCGTCCAAGGCCTTTTGTGGCATAAAAACCTTCGGCAGGTGCCATCATTACAGTTTGATTTTTATGGTCGAAATCCTGTAACATCCACTGGCAGAATTTTTCTGCACTATCGACTGGTAATTTTGCAATAGTATAGAATGCTCCCTTAGGCATAGGTGTTTCAACCCCTTCCATTTTTTTCAATGCATCAATCATAAAATCGCGACGTGCCACATACTCCTCCGAAACCTGATCGAAATATTCCCTGGGTGTATCGAGTGAGGCTTCACCACAAATTTGTCCAAATGTAGGAGGGCTCAACCGTGCCTGTGCAAATTTCATGGCTGTTGCCATTACTTCTTTGTTTTTTGATACAAGCGCTCCAATCCGGACTCCACATTCACTATACCTTTTCGAAACCGAATCGGTAAGTACAACATGTTCATCCAGCCCGTTGAGGTGCATAACCGAGAAATGCTTTTCACCATCGTAGCAAAACTCGCGGTAAACTTCATCAGAGAAAAGAAAAAGGTCGTGTTTTTTTACAATTTCGCCCAATTGCCTTATCTCTTCTTCGGAATATAAATAACCTGTTGGATTGTTCGGATTACATATTACAATTCCTTTGGTTTTAGGCGATATAAGTTGCTCGAATTCGTTTATGGGCGGAAGTGCAAATCCATCCGAAATAGTTGATGTAATTGGCTTAACCACTACACCACACGCAACAGCAAAACTATTGTAGTTTGCATAAAACGGCTCAGGAATAATTACTTCGTCGCCGGGATCGAGGCATGAATTAAATGCAAACGACAGAGCTTCTGATCCACCGGTTGTAATAATTATTTCATTATGATCGACATTGATATCGAGGTCCTGATAATAGCCGGCAAGTTTTCGACGGTAACTTTCCATCCCACCCGAATGGCTGTATTCCACAACTTTAAGATCACAATTACGGATCGCATTCATCGCAACTTCAGGTGTAGGTATGTCGGGTTGACCTATGTTCAGATGATATACAGTACGATTTTTTCTTTTTGCTTCTTCGGCATATGGAACCAATTTACGAATTGGAGAGGGGGGCATGGCCCTGCCTTTGTTCGATATTTTTGGCATTTTCTTTCTTTATTTTTTATTAACAATAAAGACACGTCTGTGCCTTTTTTCATTTTTTTATTTCTGTTCCGGAATCGATTTCTCTTTTTCAATTACTGATTTTTGTGGTACCCTGGCTTTATTCTGGTTATACCTGGCCCGGTTTTTTGCAGCCCTTGCTTCGCGCTCTTTTCTGAGTTGTTCCATTTCGGCAGCCGATGGTTTTGCAACGTTTCCACGAATGGTCAGCCTGACTGGTGAATTTGATGCATTAGAAAAAACAGTGATGGTTTTTGTAAAGTTACCTTGTCGTTTGGTGTCGTATTTTACTTTTATCGAGGCAGACTTTTTCTTTCCAATTGGTTCCCGTGGCCAGGTTGGAACTGTACATCCACACGATGATTTCACATTTGTGAGTACCAATGGTTCTTTTCCGGTATTTTTAAAAACAAACTCACATTCTCCATTGCCACGGTAGGGTAACTTTCCATAATCGTGGATTGTCTTTTCAAAAGTAATTTCCGGTAATGCTTTATTTTTTTCTACTTCAGGCTTGCTTTCCTGGCCCCGGACAAAAGAAGCAATCATGATTGCAGCAAGTATGACAATTAATTTTCGCATGATATTTTATTTTAGCATTTTGCTGTTGGTATTACAAAGGGGTAAAATTACAATTTGTTTACCAAATCGAGCTTTTGTTAAGGATTTTATTTGTGATTCATGTCACGATTTAAAGTTTTTTAAGAAATCAATCTATCGTATTGGATATTATTTGTTTTATACAATGCACCACCGAAAAACTACTTTGCTATATATTGATATTATTTTTATGTAGCTTTGTTTGTAAATCTGATCACTAAAACTCGATGCAAGGTCCACGTATTACATTAACTTACGAATGCAAACAAGGCAAAGAAGCCATTGCTATTCGCTTTATATACGACCGGATCATAATCGAAAAAGTAAAAGAATTAAAGCTTGCCCGTTGGAGCCAGAATCACAAATTTTGGTACATCCCCATAGAGCAGTTTAACCTGAGCCAGGTTTTCGAGGCATTAAAACCGGTAGCTTATATTGATTACAAACAGGTGGAAGATCAAATCCGGAAACACCCAATCGAAAATGAAAAACCATCGCGTCCCAAAGTAGATGTCTCCTTTATTGATAGTTCAGTACATAAGTTGATGGCAGATTTCAAAGTATGGATGCAACAAAAACGGTACAGCAAAAGTACCATTGGCAGTTATATGGGAGGATTAAAAGCTTTCTTTGCATTCCATGCAGGCAAAAAAGCCGGAGATCTGAACAATAATGACATTTTACAATTCAACTCCGAATATGTGCTAAAACATAACTACTCACCTTCGTACCAGAATCTGGTGATAAACGGGATAAAGCTGTTCTACAAGAACCAGCTTAACAGAAAAATCGACCTTGGGGCGATAGAAAGGCCAAGAACAGGATTAAAGCTTCCAAAAGTTATTGCAAAGCAACACCTTAAAAAAATGCTGTCGTCGATAGCCAACCCCAAACATAAACTAGCACTGTCCCTGATCTATGGGCTGGGACTTAGGAGGGGCGAATTGCTCAAACTGAAATTGGCAGACATAGACCACCAGCGTGGTGCAGTAACCATATTTAACGCAAAGGGGCAAAAAGACCGTATTTTGCCACTAAGCGAAAAACAATCTGCTATGATAAAAAAATACATTGAAACAAAGACTCCGGCAACCTATCTAATCGAAGGACAAAAAGAAGGACGGCCGTGGAGCTCCACTAGTTTAGAAAACACCTTCGACAAACACATGGGCAGGGTACTGCCAAACCATAACTACACCCCACATTGTTTGAGGCACTCATATGCAACACACCTTTTGGAAGCCGGGGTGGATATTAGGTACATCCAGGAGCTACTGGGCCACAAGAGCAGCAAAACAACCGAACGATACACATGGGTAAGCATGAAAGATTTGAAGAACATAAAAAGCCCCACAGATGATTTTGACCTTTAAAATAAAACCCACAAAAGGTGGGATTATTTACCCAAATAGAGAAATAAACCCCATAAAAGGTGGGGTTATAAACAAGTTGCCAAGCATTAAATAACCAAACTTAGATAGATGAAACAGCTAATAACGATTTGTTTAATATTCCAATTTTACTCGTCATTTGGACAGAACTGTGACTGCGAAAAAGAATTTGACTTTTTGGTAAAAAAACTAGAAAGTGATTATGCAGGATTTCAAGATAAAGTAACTGAAGAAAACGTTTCAGATTACATTAAGTTTACTGCCGAACTTAGGACTAAAGCACAAAACATTCAGACATTCAAAATTTGTACTATGGTGTTAGAGGAATGGCTTAGTTACTTTAATGACAAGCATCTAACATTAGGGTACGAAAGTAACATTTACTATACTTATAAGGCCATTGATGAACATTCTTCGATGTTAAGGATTCCAAGTTTCTCATGGAATAGTAAACAATTGATTGATACCCTGATTTTAAACAACATCAAAGAAATAACATCTAAACCAATCCTAATAGTTGACTTGAGAGGCAATGGAGGAGGAACGGATTATACCTATCAAGAACTATTACCTTTAGTTTATTCGAATCCTTATATATCAAAAGGTGTTGAATATATGGCATCAGAAGGGAATATTAAGTATTTCGAAAAAGCGTTAGAAAATGGAAACATTAAAGAAGGTAAAGAGCAAGAAACCCGAATATTTATAGATAGCTTGAAAGCTAATAAAGGAGGTTTTTATCAGGAATACCCAAATGATACAATAGTTTGTGATATAAAATACGCAAATCCTAAATTAGTAGGTATTATCATAGATGATTTTTGTGCAAGTAGTTGTGAGCAGTTTATATTGTCCGCAAAGCAAAGTAGCAAAACTGTGGTTTTTGGAACAAGGACTTTAGGTGTTTTGGATTATTCTAATGTTGTCCCAGAAGATTTGTTAACCAAAGGATTTTATGTTAGATATCCAATGACACGTTCAACAAGACTGCCTGAAAATCCTGTAGATAATATTGGAATAAAACCTGATGTAGAAATAAATAAACCTGTTAATCTAGATTTGAAAGATAGTGTAGATGAATGGGTCATTTTTGCAAATGAATATCTAATGAACCAAATGGAAATGAAAGAATAACGCTTGGCAACAATGGCTAATAAAGCATAAGTGAGCCGACTAATTTTGGGTGGTTCGTAGCTTCGGCGAGCATCGCCAAATCGTTGATTTGGCTTTTGAAATGAAAAGATAAAAACAAATACAACGCTTTGGCTTGGTGAAATTTGAAAGTGAGTACGGTTAAAATCTCACTTACGCTTCATAGCCTGGCCGTTAAGTTGCATTTACCGCACCAGATGAGCTAATTATGTACAAAAGGATAATTAAATGATATTTTTAATAAATTTACTTTTACTAATATCTAAATAGAAATTAAACATGGAAAAAAGTATCAATTCTGACTTTGAATCATCAGGTACTGGCTTAGAAATGCGTCTTTTCAAAATCGCTGTTAGATGGATAAGTGAGGTAGAAAGACGTGACTTTTATCCAAAACTTGTTGAATTCTGTGCTTCCGTATTGGAATCTGAGGTTTGCGCTTTATATGTAAGAACAAATCAAATTGGTAATGGTAGTCCCCGAGTTTGTTTAGTTGCAGGAAAATTGCCTCCAAATCACCCAAAAGGAACAAGAATGAATCCCAAGGAGGTTGGGGAAAAACCTGAGGAACATTCCTATCAAATAAGTAATCATGATGATAATAAATTTGATGGCATAACTGGTTACATAGCCTCAACTGGACGGCATAAAAGTATTAAAGGATATTCCAAAATTCAAAATGAAAAAGGACATATAGGAAAATGGGATAAATATGTCTGGCTTGGAGAGCCAGAGAAAAACTTTAAATGTATGCTAGGAGTACCAATAATGAATGGTAGCGATAATATCATTGGCGTAATTAAAGTTGAGAATAAATCATCAGGAGAATATACAAAGGATGATATTTCATTACTCAAGGAAATTGGGGCTGCAATTTCAGAATCATTGGAGGAATTAATTAATAATAAGAAAGAACTACATCCTGAATTACAAGAATTTGAGTATCGAGTTCCAAGGAGTAATCCTGAAACTTTTGAGATAATTAAGACAGGTGAAGTTGCAATAAAACACAGTATGACTGCAATCTGTCATAGTGATATTTATTATTTTAAACATCAAAAAAACAGAAAAAAGCTTGATGAACGATTACCTTTGGTCTTAGGACATGAGACAACAGGTGAAGTCTATCAAGTAATAGGGGAACATAAATATTTTAATGACCAGAATAGCTATATCACACAAAAAGACAAGGTTGTTGTAATTCCTTTAATGCCTTGTAAAACATGTGATATTTGTGAAGGTGAATATGGTGAAAACTATTGTCCAAGTTCAAAGTTCATGGCAAGCAATGCACCTGGATCATTAAGGTCTATCTATAAGTATCATCCAGGATTAATATTAAAAATTAAGAATGATGAACATGAAAAATATGCACTTTTTACTGAACCAATGTCTAATGTTGTTCAAATAATATATGAGCTTGGATTTATAGAAGGTAAGAACAAAATTGAACTAAATATGGCTCCATTTTCGACTCAGGAGTTTACATATTTTCATGTTGGAAAGAATAGTTTCTCAAATATTTTTAACTCAATTACATCTGAAGAGCCGAATCCTAGGACACTATATATTTTAACCAATCCAAACATAAATACAATAATAGGAAGATATAAGATAAAGCATAATAATCTGATGGTAAAAGGATTAGCTTTGTTGGGCAATTCACTTTCAGATACAAAAAAAGTAAAAACAAAGAAGAATATAGAGAATCCTAAGATTCTTATTTTAGGAAGTGGCATAATGAGCTATTTGCTTGCTATGATTCTAAATATTGTTTATAAGCATCCTAAAGATCAGATTGTGGTGACTGGAAGGAAAAGTGCCAAACTTATTAATTTTGAAGGAATTGCATTTAGATTTCCAATTAGTTCATATCTTTCTGAAGAAGGTTTGTACGACTTCAATAAAAGTATTGTTGATGATTTAATTAACGCTGGTATCCCAGGTAAATATGATGTTGTATTTGAATGTGTTGGCGAACCAGCAATTGAACAAAACATTGAATTAGCTTTAAAAGTATTAAAAAACGGTGGTATAATAGGCATGGAAGGCCTTACTGATCAGGAGGTTGAAATTGATTTTAAATCGATTATTGAAAAAAATATATTTATTAAAGGTTTTTATAGAGGTTCGCTCAATACTTACAAAAAATCCTTAGAGTTTATTGAGAATTATCAAGAAATACGTAACAATCTTCATTTACTTATTGATAAAGATCCCGATATTGAAAACGACACTGGATTTCATAAAATTTCAAATGTATCAGAACTTGAAGCAATATTTAAAAAATCAGATAACAAAAAATCATTTGGTAGAATGGTAATTAATGACATTGATTCACCAAGTGAGTAATAAAACACAAATATAATTAATGTAACAAACGCAACTTAACAATGGGTATAAGTTATAGCTTGCAACTCGCTAAATATGAAGAATATAGCATTAAATAAAGTTCATCCAGGATCGAAAGATTTTCGCGTTGAATGTCGCTACAACTCATACCCTTACCGTTGTGGTGCCATAGGGGGCATTGTACTATGATTAGAAATTCCATGCAGTGA
>CAYLZH010000187.1:8929-10554 GCA_964388245.1 uncultured Bacteroidales bacterium | reverse complement strand
AGTTGATGCACAATACATATGGTCGACCGGCTCGACAGAAAGTTTTATCTGGGCAGCCGACACGGGCAGCTATTCTGTTACAGCCACCAATGCCTGTAATACAGTTTTTGATTCGGTGTTGGTTTTAAACAATTTGTGGGTAAACGATCTTTCAGGAAAAAGCCGTTTCCTTTTATTCCCCAACCCTGCCAGTTCTGCTTTAAAACTTTTCAGCAACGAAATAATTGAAGAAGTAAAAATCTACAATATAAGCGGGCAAGAGGTCATGTCCGTTCTAATCAACAATTCTTCAACTGAAATAAACACAGGCAATTTTGTCGCAGGGGCCTACTACCTAAAGGCCAGGCTCATTTCCGATGAGATAAAAATAAAGCAGTTTTTGCTGGTACGTTAGCCACAAACAGGATTTACTTCAAATCCATATAAGGCATATAAGTATCTTTTATTTTCGATTTGCCTTAAATGGTTACAAAACTATCATGTTGATCTTTTCCTTAACTTTGTTTAAAATTAGAGATTGAGCCATGGGAAAACACATACGCTTTGATTGGGCCATGAAACGCCTGCTGAAACAAAAATCCAATTTTGGTATCCTGGAAGGGTTTCTTTCCGAACTGTTGATGGAGGACATTAAAATCCTTGAAATCCTCGACAGTGAAAGCAACAAGGAAAGCGAATTCGACAAACACAACCGTGTCGATTTCCTTGTAAAAAGCACAAAGGATGAACTCATGCTGATCGAAGTTCAGAACGAACGGGAGCACGATTACTTCCACCGGATGAACTATGGCCAGGCAAAACTGACCACCCAATTTATAGATGAGGGCGAAACCTACGATAAAATAAAAAAAGTGATCTCTATTAACATCGTATATTTTGAGCTGGGACAAGGAGCCGACTATGTGTATAAAGGCGGGACACAGTTTTTGGGCATCCATAAAAACGATACTTTACAATTGAGCAGTACCCAAAAAAAGAAATATCCGAATTTGTCGGAAGTGGCCGACGTGTTTACAACTTATTACATAATCAAAGTTAACAATTTCGACGATGTGGCCCATAACACCCTCGACGAATGGATCTACTTTTTAAAAAACAGCGAGATCAAGAATGAATTTAAGGCCAAAGGTTTACAGGAGGCTAAAGCAAAAATGCGTACCGACAACCTTGAAGGTGATGAGCGGCTTAACTACGAGGCATACATTAAGAACCAACGTATTTTAATGGCCGAATTCGATACCGCTATTTTCGATGCAAAAACAGAGATCGAAGAAAAGCTAATGCCCATCATTCAACAAAAGGACAGTGAGCTTCAGCAGAAAGAGCAAGAGTTTATCAGTATGGTCAAAAATATGAAGGAGCGTGGGTTATCAGTCGAAGAGATCGCACAAATCACAGGAAGGAGCATTAAAGAAATTGAAGGGATTTGACCCCAGAAATACTTTCTTAATAATATATTTAATACAACGAACCAAACGAAACCCTGCAACCCACCCACTGGCGATTGGGTGATGAATACTATCAACATGCAAAGATCAGTTTAATAGATGGATTGAGAACCGACAATGCAGATATGTCTGATGCGGTTTTCAATGCTTATCTATTTCCAAATCTAACAAATGGGC
>CAYLZH010000187.1:0-8919 GCA_964388245.1 uncultured Bacteroidales bacterium | reverse complement strand
ATTATTTTAACTGAAGATGACAATTTACCTATTCAAGTATTCGACTTGGAAGGTAAAAAGGTTGAAGTTGTGAAAAATCAATTTACTGAAAAAAGAGAGTTTTCGTTCCGGTATAATTTTGATTTTCTATCTAATGGCTTTTATTTTTTAAACATTGTCTCGGGATAATATTCAGAACTCCTGACCTGTGTTCGATTTATAAGGTAATACAGAAGGTTCGTTCGCAAAAAAGAAATGCGGTATATTTGGGGATGCAATTACAAATTCCAATATTTCCAAGAGATGCGCAACTGATCAATTCTCATGTCGGTGTTTACCGTGAAGATGGCCTTGTACAATATATCGTCAATGGCATGCCAGTCTACAGTCATGCCCAGGAAGACATCAACGCCTTTCGTTTTATTACGAGCAATTTCATTCATCAGGGTCTTTGTCGCAAGGTTGACATTGAACGGTTCTTCAATGTTAGCGAGGATAGTGTATACCGTTATTACAAAAAATTCAAGGAACATGGCGAGCAGGGCTTTTTTGGCGATGATGCCCGCAAAGGCAAAGCCCACAAGATAACCGGCGAAAGGCGTATTCGCATCCAGGCCAAGCTGGACAAGGGACAGAGCGTGAACAGCATTGCAAAAGAAGAAGGGGTCCGGGAGTCTGCCATCCGTTACCAAATCAAACAAGGCCATTTAAAAAAAAGGCAAACCCAATAGCCGTACCAACCAGCTTGGCTACGCCCTGGGAACGTGACGGGGCCGACCGAGAAGCTCCATTGGGCGAAGCCACCACCCGTTTTGAAGAGCGCACCCTGTGCTCGTTTGGCAAAGGGGGGCATGCCCTTCCCGAGTTCTCTGGTGCCCAGTCGCTTTGCGGTGCCGGTGTGTTGTTTTTATTACCAGCCCTGGTCTGTCAAGGCCTACTCAAGGCCAAAGAAGTTTACCATTTGCCCACCTCCCACTACTATGGAATAGAATCAGTGGTCATCACTTTAGCCTTCATGGCCCTTGCCCGTATCAAGAACCCCGAACAACTAAAACTATGTAAGCCCGGTGAGATAGGTCGGTTGAGTGGGCTGGACCGTATCCCGGAAATGAAATGCCTGCGCGAGAAAATAAAAGTGTTGAGTGAACAAAACCAGACCACCCGGCTCAACAATTTACTAATCGATATTTGGTACCGTCAGGATAAGCCCCATGATGCTGATTTCCTTTACATCGACGGTCACGTAAGAGTCTACTACGGCAGCAAAGCCAACCTTCCCGCCAAGTTTATCTCCAGGCAAAAGCTTTGCCTGAGTGCCACTTCCGAGTATTGGGTGAACGATGCCATGGGGATGCCCGTTATGATGGTAATGGGCGAACTCACCGAAAAACTGCAAACAGTGATAGAACAACAGATCGTGCCACGGCTGGTCCAGGCAGGACTGGTCCAGGACAAAGATGCCCTCAGCGAAAAACCACAATGCACCTTGGTGTTCGACCGCGAAGCTTACGAACCAGCATTTTTTGCACGACTATGGGAAACCTACCGGATAGCCATACTTACCTATCGCAAAAATGTAAAAGATAAATGGAGGGAAGATGGCTTTAAAACCCTTTCAGTAACAGTGATGGGACAACAGGTTAACATGGATCTGTGCGAACAGAAAACCGAGCTTGGCGGACACATATTCCGCGAAGTGAGGAGGCTCGGCAGCAATGGCCACCAAACAGCAATCATCACAAACAACCCCATGGTTGCAACAATAGAAATTGCCGGAAGGATGTTTGCCAGGTGGAGCCAAGAGAACTTCTTCCGATACCTCATACAGGACTATGATTTTGACAAAATGATATCCTTTGGCGTAGAGACCATCGACATGGAAAAAACAGTAGTAAACCCCCAATACAGAAAACTCACACACCTTTTAAAAAAAATCAAGGAAAAGAAACAGCGCATTGAGGCTAAATTCTACCCCCTGATTGAAAAGGCCATCGACGAAAACCTCGATAACATACCTTACATTACCGACAAACAGATGGAGTACAAGCAACAGATCGATCATATAACCGAACAGGAACAAAAAATGGTAGAGGCCAGAAAAAAGCTGGACCCAAAAATAACACTTGCTCAAATGCCCGATGAAAACCGGTACAACAAGCTTAAGACTGAAAGCAAAATACTCATGAATGTAATAAAGATGATTTGCTACAGAGCTGAATCTGCAATGGCATCATTGCTTGCACCATATCTGGCAAACGCTGACAAAGAAAAAAGGATGGTAGTAAAGCAGATCATTCAATCAAATGCCGACCTGCTCCCAAACTATAAGGAGAATACATTAACAGTGGTATTATATTCCCTTTCAGCAAACAGATACAACATTGCTGTGGAAAGCATATTAAAACTACTTAACGAAACTGATACTACTTTTCCTGGCACATCATTAAAAATGGTCTTTCGGCTTTCTTCCGCGATTTAATTTTGCGATAGGTCAGGAGTTCTGATACTGCATAGTGTCTGGGTGGATGGATAACCTACTAATAAACTGCATATACAAACAAATTCAAATATCTATAAAAAAGAACCTGTCATATAATAGCAGGTTCTAACCATAAAAACTCACCCCCAATATTATTTCGCAATCACCATTTTCCTTGTAATACTCTCTTCCCCTGTGTTTAATTGGTAATAATAAATTCCAGAGTTTACACCTTTGGTCTGGTATGGTAAAATATGTTCGCCGCTTTCCAGTTCCTTAGAAAGAAGTCTTTCAATTTCTTCACCCAGAATATTTAAAACCTTAAACTCAACTTCCATAGCTACTGGAAGGAAAAATCTAAACTCTGTTTTATTCGCAAATGGATTTGGATGGTTTTGATATAAGACAATTTCTTGCTTCTCATTTTGATCAAGAATTTCAATATCACCAACAACAGAAATCTTATCCGTAGCAAAACTGTTATCACCTTCAATCCATGATTTAATCATTATCTCATTTTTACTTTGTGTAGATTGGGACCAATGGAACAAATGGAATCTATCAGTATCGTTCAATCCATATTCTGAACCAGTTGTAATGTCTTCTCCCCAAATCGGGATAGCCAGATTATCGCCATAGAATACCGCTGAACCTATCAATTCACCAAAAGCTGAAAATACACCTATTTCATCTCCTATTTCAGGCTGTATTTGCCAAGCAGAAACAGGGATACCCAATGTCATATTGTTACCCGTATTTTTGGCTTTGTAAAAGTAATTTAATTGATATATAATACTATTTGACTTTGAAAGGGCAGCTGAATTAGCGAAGTAAAAAAGTGTTTGCTGATTGTTCAATTTTATTTGATATCCTTCTCCAGGGTTCATATTACCAATCATATTTAAACTAAACGATGGCCAATAAACGGCACCAGTAGAGTTTTTAACTATAGCTATTTCAGCAACTATAGGGCTAAGTAAATCTACGATATTTGCAGATGAATTTCTCAAATACCCTAGAAAACTCCATCCTTGTGGAATAATTAGAGTGGTCAATTCCGGTATTACAGGTTGTCCCTCAATTTCAAAACTCTGCGCCGAACTAACTTTGATCTGATAGGCTTTTCCAATTGCGGCATCACCAATCATGTTAAGTCCAAATGCGGGCCAGTTAGGATTACCAAGTTCATCTTTACATATTATCACCTCCGAAACTATTGGAGCCAAAATGCTGTCTATACTAGGCTCGTCAGGAATTATGTACGTTGAAAACAGACTCCATCCTGATGGTAGATTGATAGTTTGAATATCATATTCGGAATACAATAATGTTGCTAAAGCACTCATGCCATTATCTACATAAGTATTTGTATTAGGCATATCTGGTGGTTGAATGTATGTTGCAATTGCTTCAAAAACAGAATCATCAAGTGCTGTCCAAATCCTCCACTTGAATTGTTCTCCAGCTGCAAAACCATCCTTCCCTGCAGTTTGAGAATCATCACCCCATGCTTTCATTGTAAGTTGTTGCCCGTTCCACTGCTCATAACCCGCACATGCCTCTATCCCTGCTGAGTCATAAAACACTCCAATATAATCCCCTAAGTTAATTGGGTCGTTATCAATTAAAACAGGGGTATTGGCAGGAATCATGATTGTATGGAAATTTGTGGTATTAAATATTGACCAGCCCGGCAATGCAGGTAAGGATGATAAATTAACACCCCATAAAGTTATGGTTTCACTACCGGCACTACTTGAAATTATAGCTTCATCGATACAATTACTGCACGAATCTGGCATAAACTCAATATAGATATCTGTTGAATCATAAGGCAAAATGTACAGAGGTGCGGATGAAAGAGAAAATGCTGATAAATTATTTGCAATAGAATCAATAAACAGCGTATCGCAACCGCTATTTTTAATATAAATAGTTTGAACATCAACAGAATCAACATAAGTACTATCGAAATAAACAAGCTGTTCGGATATCGACAGAACAGGATCTAACGAAACTTCCAGGTCAACTACTATGAAAATTTCAGGTTTAGTAGGATCGTTTGAAGTAATTACCAAACTATCGATATAGGTGTCTGCGACCAGGCCACTACTGTTCAGCGAAATATCAATACTACTTGTTCCTCCCGGTACAATTGTGCCGCTGGTGCTGGATAAAGAAACCCAGAGATTATTAGTAGGGGCAAGCAAATTACCGGAAGATTGGTTTTGTGAACTATAAATATTGTAGACTAAATCACCCTGGCCCGTATTTAAAATATGGAGAGGCAAGGTAAGCGAATCGCTACAATTCAAACTAACATCAAAAGAATCTTGATTAACTGAAATTGCAGGTGCATGCAATCCTGTCCCGACTAGCGATACGAAGGTATCAATATCGCTATTGATCAGCCATAAGGTATCGCTGATTGCTCCTATCGAGGTAGGCAAAAAGCTAACACCCACTTCAACACTTTCGCCTGCCAGGATTGTTAAGACTGAATCAGTAATAACAAAAGCAGGATTCGAATTAGCGAAATTGCTAATTTGCAAGGGAGCACAGCCTGCATTGCTGATGTTAATCCATTTTGTAAGAGATGTGTTTTGATAGATAGCCCCAAAATCCAATAAATCGGTGGACAATGAAATAGTTGGAGCTTCTATAAAGGTTAAACTAATGGGATATTGAACCTGTGGGTTCAGCGGATCGTTCGACGAAAGGTGAACTTCAGTGTTGTAGCTTCCGGGTTCCATCCCACTTGCATCAAAGCTAAAATATACTTCGGAAGTTTCGCCTGGGCTTAGCGAATCTGACTGGGCTGATACATTCAGCCAGGATATCCCACTTGTGTACGCATGAACAGTAAAAAAGCCAGGACAACTGCTAACTCCATTTGAATTTGCCATTGTAAGTTGTATTTCGCCATCGTCCAACCAAGTACTTACTTGATATCCATAGAAATCTAATGGAATATACCCGGTATCACAATGCACGCCTGTGTTCAATTGCGCAATGAAAGTTCCATCAATAAAAAGATCAAAATAGTCCCAATTTACAGAAAAATCACCTTTTACAGTAAAATACAACGAAAGGGTATCGGCATTTGGATGAATCCCAGAAAAGGTAAGATAAGAGGTTGCCCCAGAGCCTGAGAAATTTACCGTTTGTGTTTGATCATACTTTTGTTCAAAGTTTAAAAACGACCAGGTCAAGGCTCCATCCCCATTATTGCTAATTGAAATAGGCACGGTATCGGAGTTATCGCAATATAAGCTAATATTGAGCGAATCGGGTGCGATGGACATTTCCGGTGCATCTTCACCATATCCTGATAACAGAATAGATGTATCGATATCGTTATTAAAAATCCAAAGGCTATCGGAAATATTACCTGTAAGCTGAGGTGTAAATTCAACAATAATGTCAGTAAAACAATTAGGTGCTATCAACTGGCTGGTGCTATTGACAACAAACGAGCTTGATGAATTGAACAAGCTATCGATTGCTAAGGTGTCGCATCCATTATTAAAGATTTTAAATGTATCGACCCGTAACATCCATTGCATCAAATTGCCAAAGTCAATCGTGGATTCTGACAAAGCAATATTGGGTGAGCCAGCTATATTCAATGTACATGGCAAGGTGATTTGTGGAGTCAACGGGGCATTTGAGTTTATTATTAAATAAGTGGAATATGTTCCTTCTATCAATCCTGTACTATTAAAAATAACATCAACGTTGTTTGTCCCTCCCGGGATTATTATATGGCTTGTATCGCTTATTGAAATCCATTGGTTATTAGAAATTTGTCCTCCCCACTCAACTGCATTGGCAATTATTTGGGCGGCATAATTATCGTAGGTATAATAATCGTAGCCAATATATATGGCCACTCCGTCCCCTTGGTTTCTGTAAGCCACTGCATTAAAGCCATAATACTCTACTAAACTTTGATTATCAGGATTTGTAATATCAAGGATATAAGTGCCGGGGTTAGCTGAAATCTCAGCAGGGAGACCCAACACAATAGGATGAGTGCTATCAACTACTTGAAGTGGAGCAGACGAAGTGCCTGTATTATATGAACCTGTGAAAAGACCACTATTGAAAATTGATCCACCTGAAGAAGAATGATTTCCACAGAAAATCACCGCACCTCCATTGTTCACATAATTGTTCAACACCAGTGCAAAACCAGTGAAAACAGCTGGGTCTCCTTCTTCTTGATCTGAAACTAAAAAAACATCGGCATTGTTTAGCGCTGCTTGTAGAACAAAGGGATCGGTAGTGTTTATTTCGGTAAGGTTATAATCAGTATAGTATTCGTTTATAGCGGCTATTGTGTGTGCATACTCCTGATCATAATCGACTCCATAAGTAAGTGCTAACACATTAACCATTGTCTGGTTTTGTGCACCCTCTATAGTATAAATAAGGGTATCGAGGCCAGGGTTCGTAATAGACAACTGCATGGCCACCGAATCGCTACAAGCTAGATTTACATGTAAGGAATCGGGCGAAACAGAAATTTGAGGGGCTCCCATACCATATCCAGTCAATGTTACAAAAGTGTCGATACCGTTATTGTAAATCCAAAGACTATCGGTGATATTACCTAAGGCCAGAGGTACAAACTCGGTATAAACCGATATTGAGTTAAAAGGTGCAATCGTATCACTAAAATAACTTATGTTGAACGAATTTGTTGAATAAACAAGGCTGTCGATTATTAGAGTATCACACCCTATGTTCTCGATTATAATGGTATCGGCTATCGAGGTCCACTGCATTAAGTTGCCAAAATCGACTGTGGTTTCGGATAGCGTTATTGTAGACGATCCATTTATATTCATTGTACAGGGCAAATTAAATTGTGGGGTTAACGGCGCATTTGAGTTTATCGAAAAATCGGTGGTGTATGTTCCAGCAATCAATCCCGAACTTTGAAACGAAACATCAATCATTTTTACGCCACCTGGATTTATCGTATCATTTACATCAGACATTGAAATCCATTGGGCATTAGAATTTAGCCCACCCCATTCAATTGCATGGGCTAAAATTTGAGCCGCATAATAGTCATAATTACGGAAACTGAAACCTACATAAATTGCTAATCCTTGCCCCTGGTTTCGGTAAGCTATTGCATTTAGTCCCGAATATTCGACCAGGCTATGAATATCAGAATTCGTTATGTCCAGAACACAGGTGTACATACTGCCTGGGAAACTTGCTGGAAAGTCGATTGTAATAGGGTGTGTATTATCGACAACCTGAAGTGTACCGTACGAAGTGCTTGTATAATCCGCACCTGTGAAAAGGCCACTATTAAAAACACATTCCGAATAACCATAACGACTTCCGCAAAATATCACAGTTCCCCCATTGTTCACAAAATTGTTCAGCACAGGAGCAATACCTGTGAACAATGCTGGGTCGCCGTATTCCTGACTTGGAATTAAAAAGACATTGGCATTGTTAAGTTCTGCTTGTAGGGCTGTGGGATCGATTGTGTTAATCTCGGTAAGCGTATAATCGGTTAAATTTTGGTCAATGACCGTAATTGTATTTGCGTATTCAGGATAGAAATCCACACCATAAGTGAGCGCCAATAAATTTACCGTAGACTGGGTTTGAACCTCTTCGATTGAATAAAAAAGATTGTATTGCCCGGGATTTGAAATTGATAATTGCATGGTGATGGAATCCCCGCAGCTCATATTTACATTAAACGAATCGGGCGAGAGAGAAATCTCCGGAGCTTCTGTACCATTACCCGACAAAGCGATATTAGTATTAATATCATTGGTATAGATCCAAAGGCTATCCGAAATTGGCCCCAACACCTGTGGGTTAAATTCAATAAATAAATTATTAGAACTGAAAGGCGCAAGCGACTGACCATCAAAAACTATATTGAAGGAATTTGTTGAATTCAACAAGCTGTCGAATATTAAAGTATCGCATCCGTTGTTGAAAATTTTGACAGTATCGGATAAGGAGGCCCATTGCATTAGGTTACCAAAATCGATGGAGCTTTCAGATAAGGCAATCTCGGGCGAACCTGAAATATTTATAATACATGGCACATTTAACTGAGGGCTTGCGGGATCGTTCGAGTTTAATAATAGATTGGCAGTATGTGTCCCTGCTGCTAACCCAGTGCTGTTAAATACAATATCGATAATGTTAGCACTATCCGGGTTTATTGTATCGTTCGAACCCAAAATAGAAATATACGGATCACTCAACAATTGCCCACCCCATTCAATTGCATTTGCAAGAATTTTGGCAGCATAATTTTCGAGATTGTTATTGTAGTAATAATTATAGTAATTGAATCCTATGTATATTGCTGTTCCCAATCCCTGGTTTCGATACGCAACGACATTCCTACCATGTTTTTCGACCAGGCTATGAATACCCGGATTTGAAAGATCGAGAATATAGGCATTATTACT
>CAYLZH010000186.1:0-10573 GCA_964388245.1 uncultured Bacteroidales bacterium | reverse complement strand
TTTTTGTTTTTGCCGGCTTCGTAAAATCACAAAAAACATAATCAGAATGAAAACAACTGCCAGCAATAAAAAATTTCTGATATTGGTTTGTTGCTGAGTCCGGGCCTTTTCTTTTTGTATTTCATCTTTTTGCAACGAAATCAGCATTTCTTTCTTCTTTGTAGCAAAGGCAATTTGAGTATTAATTATATTCGTTTCTTTCTCAACTTTATACAAGGAGTCAGCATAGGAGATATATTTCTGCGTGTAATTTAGTGCTGAATCTATTTCACCCAATGCCTCAAATACCTCACTTCGAATTAGATAATATTTCAGTTTTAATTCATTGCTTCCATAGGATTCAAGAAATTGGAGTGTACTGTCTAAAGTTGATTTTGCCAATGATGGCTTGCCCAGGTGCAAATAACAATTAGCGAGCGAAACCTGACTATTTGCTGCTAACATGTATTTTTTTTCGTGCAGGCTGCTATTAATATCATTCTGAAATAGGACGACTGCAGAATCGTACTCCTGCCTCAGCACTAAAATATCTCCAATATTTCCTTCAACCAGGTGCAGGAAAAAAGTGCCACAATGCTCCAGATCACTTAGAATATAATCTCTGGCTTTATTGTAATAGAGCATGGCACTATCCAGCTCATTCAACTTCTTCCAGCACAATGCATAATTGTTAAAATGGTTGGCAATGTCATAATTATTCTTTGTTGATAGAACTTTATGTGTTATTTCACTTTGACTTGTAATAAGGTCGCTTATCAAACCGGTTTGGTAATACAAACTCCTTAAATGTGCATGAAGGAATAGATTATCCTCAACTCCATTGCTATTAAAACGCTTTATCAATCTATCTCTAAGGATAATATATTCGAGTGACTTATCATACAGTTGTAACTCATAAAATCCGGCGGCAATAAAATCATAGGTGTATATACTATCAATGGTTTGTATATCAGTGTTTTTGAAAAGAATATCTTCACCAGTTTGAACTAAAGCATCGAAGTTTTTACTGCTATAATTTAACCAAAGGAATTTGTACAGCGATTTGGTGATAAGTTTTCTATTATCCTTTTGAATGGCATTGATAAATATGTTGTAGTACAGAGATGTCAGGGTGTCGAAATTTTGAATTTTACGAAGATCTGGCACTAGAGAATCAATAAGGTCCAGTTTCTGCTCATCTTCTTTTTCGTGAATATTATAAAAGAGGTTTTGGAGGATGGTATCATCGACTTGCCTTAAAGCCAATACTTGAAATGGTGTAACAACATACAATACAGCGATATAACATATTGCAACTCCAATCTTTAGCATGATACCCCTTACTCTTTTAGTTGAAATACAAATATATAAATTTGGCCTTATGATAGGTAAAAGCAAAGGAATAATAGGTATATTATATTGATGAAATACCTTTAACGGTAAAGTCAATTAATTTCAGAAATAGGAACTGGCTTTATGCACAATATATTATGGATGATTGAAAGCACTTTCCTCGTTTTGAGGACCGGCCTCGACCTGCTTCATAAATTCCAAAAGGCTGAGGATGCATTAATGTACACTTCTACCGTAGAATACTTTCTTATTCATAGTATCGAAAAAATCCTTGGTCCCCCTGGGTAATTTCTTAAAACGATTCGTCTTAATTTCAAGAAGTTATGAGCCTATACTTGCAATGTGGATTTTGTAGTACACTCAGTGTTTGGGAAAATTGGTAATATTTTATCAATAACAATGTTGAAGGTTGAACGAAATTCTTTTCTGCTATAGGTTTTGAAAAAAAGCAATGGGAATATTCAGTGCAAGAGCATCATCCAGGCTACTAATCATATATCTTTTCATTAATCATTTCGCCTTGTGCATTGTACATAATCCATTTACCTGATTTCTTGCCCTCGCTGTAGGTCATATCGTAGAGCAGATTCCCTTTGTCGTCCCAGACATACTATTTGCCGTCCTTATTACCCATGTTATAATTGGCTTCAGCAACTTTTACGGTTTGTTCGTTCCAGGTAATCCATGTTCCGTGCATCAGGTTCATTTTATATTTTCTGATCTCTTTTTTACTCCCATTCTCGAAGTACAGGATTACCTCTCCGTCTTTTTTCCCTTCAACCAAATTGAGTTCAATCCTTTTTTGCCCGCTTTCATAAAATTCAGTATATACACCTGTATATAGCTGACTTTTTTCGTTGTAGTACAAACCATCTTCGCCTTCAATTATTTGAGAGAATCCGGATATGCTAATCAGGAGAGCCGATAATATGATCAATGATTTTTTCATTTTGCATTATTTTTTTTGCTGATTATGAAGAAACAATCCCACAGTTGCTGGACTGCATATTCATCAATTCACACAAACTTTTCATATTATTTCCTTTAAAATAAACGATGAAGAATAAAGTTTATGCTCATTTTATTTACTCAAATTTATGTAATTTTTTATCACTGTTTTGGTTAACATCTTACAATTTCAAAAATCCTGTCAGTTTATAGACCACATAAAAGAAAGCATTTAAAGTGTCAATAAAGCCTAACATTTTTTTATGAGAATAAAGATACAACATTCTGTTTTGCTGAAAAAAAGTATAAAAAAAATAGCCAAACCAATTGTTTGACTATTTATTATGTCCATGAGATTATGTTATTCTGTAAGAGGTTTTAAGTTTATTTTTAACGCCTGGTTTTTGCCGGCAGTAACATCGATTTCTTTGAATGTGGTTTTATTGTATGAAATTAAGCTGGTCGAAATATTGTAAGTTCCAGGGCCTATGTTTTCGAAACTAAAATTTCCGTCGAAATCGGTATAGGTCGATAATTTTGTGCCAGGTATCTCAACTTTAACTCCCGCAAGTGCTTCACCTGTAACTGTGTCAAGTACTTTACCGGTCATGGTTGAATTGGCAGTAGTTTCTTTTACTGCATTTTTATCACTACCTTCTTCAGCCAGGGTAGAAAATGATACACCTAAAAATATCACTAATATGCTCAACAATTTTACTGTATTTTTCATAATTCTGTTTTTAAATTATATTGACAAATGTAGGGCAGTCCGGGCAAATCGATTTTATGTGAATATTACATCAATGTTAAGTTTATATTACGAAAGCAATTTTTGCGCTGATAAACTTGTCGATTGTTAGTTGACAATATTCCATTATATTAGCTAAGGTAAAAATTTGCCTGATAATCTATCAAAAAAAACGAGTCCGATGAAAATTCGAATTTATCATATCATAGCACTTCTACTGATAATGCTGGGTAGCTGTAAAAAAGATTCCGATCAAAACCCAGATAACGACGAACCAGATTTTCTGTTTAAAGCCAACTTTGTCCAGGACTGGTTATCGCCACATGCCGGAGAGGCTATGATTTTTATATCCGATAACGATGGGATTATCCTGTCGGAAATGACATGGACCGGCAACGACAGTTTCGAAATGCAGGCAATCGTTGCTCCCATCGAATACCCTGACTCCATTAATATTACTACAGTTTATTTCGATCCTTATGAAAACCGTTTCTTTCTTACAACCAACCTGAGCATTCCTGTGGGATCGGAATGGACTTTTAAAGGATTTAAAAAACCGGAGAATGTTACACTTAATGAGGTTAACTTTATTTTTGAAAACGTACCCGATCATAAAGGGTATGTTGTGTCGGATCTTTGGAATTCGAAGGCAAACGAAGGATCAATGGCACAACCATTCAGCTTTAACTTATCAGAAAGCCCAACCAGTGTTTTCCTGAAAATGAATACAGTTTCTTATGGGTTACGATACACCTGGTTTAACAATGTTACGGAGGGAACCCGAAATGAAGACCTTTCTGTTTCTATTCTGAAGGAATCGACGGTACATTCTATCGATTTAAATGGCATATCTTCAGGACTCGAAGCAAGTTTGCATGGATATTCGAATTCGGGACAGCATACCAAAGGATCGTACAGACTCGATGTAGTAAACGATAATGTAAATACTTTTCAGACCGCTTTGTTTGCTTATCCCGGCAATGAATTTACTGATTACAGAACCCTCTTACGTTTTTATGACGATTTTTCAGCAGCCTCGTACTGGACCCAGGTTACCTACGGACCTATCCCGGGCGATTTTATAAAAATGAATGCTGATTTCGATATTGTGAATTCATCGATAAATAATTTCGAAATTGCTGCATTAGGTGAATTCACCCAGACAAAATCGGTATGGAGCGACGAAAAGAACAATAACTGGACTGTCTATGGAAAACGGTCAATAACAAAGTATCAACTACCGGTATTATCAGCTTATTTGTCCGGGAAATTTAATATCGAACGTTCGCTTTTTAAGATTCAGGAAGTAGAGCTTATACATTTTCCTGCACTTGAAACCCACGAGGATGTGTTGGAAGTATTGTTTAATTCCTCTGATTATCTGTACGATGTTGTTGATGTTGTTAGATACCGTACAAAAATACCGTCCGACAGACATGAAAATTAAAACATGGCACAAGCAGAAATTTCTGAAACTATTACTACAAATTACTAACGGAGAGAATTCGGTTTCTATAAAATAAATTGCAAGTGAAGTTTTAAACAAATCCTAACATTTATTTTTATAAGTTCATATATTGATTTATATTTGGTTAGTCGTTTATTTCAACAAACAGTGAAATGATTAATTTTTTTGTTCCAACAATAAAAACCTTAGCCAAACTGATTTCTTTACTATGCATATTTGCAATGTTGACTTATCCCTCGTTAGCGCAAACTACCAATCAAATAAACTCATCTAAAGACCCAAACTTTCCCAACGATATTGCAGTTGATACATGCGAAATTATTTTTCAGGCCTGGTACGACAATTCCTATAACAATGACGGTTTTTATTCGAACCGGCCGGTAAGCCAGGCAATGCCCGTGGTTTTTAGAGGCGTAGTCGAAAATGTAGGAATAACAGCACATAGCGATGTTAGTTTTACTACTGAAATCCATGATACAAGTTCAAATCTACTTTTCATCGCTAACGATACAATTGCTGTACTTGGTGCAGGTGGCTGGCATAGTTTCGATCTTGACAGTAACTATATCCCAACCGGCACAGGTCGTAAGTTCATATCGATGTTTTGCAACCAGGCCGAAACCGACCATAACCCACCGAACAACTTTGCTGACACTGTTAGCTTCAATATTTCTGCTAAAAAAATGATCTCGCGCCATCGATCATACAATGACAATTATTCACCTGCTGAATATGGCTGGGGCGATGGATATGTATTTGGAATATACTTCTATATCTCAAACTATGATACAGTTAAAAGTCTCTCGGTTTTTATCGATTCAGCATCAACAGCAGGAGTTCTTATTGGCCAATTATATAATGTTAGCCTTGGTCTCCACACCTTACAAATTGAAACAGCAGAGCATTATATTCAATGCAACGACACTTCATTCTGGATTGAGATGCCATTTCTTACCATCTCCCCGGAAGATGACTTTTTGGAAAGCGAACAATTATATTTTGCAGGTGTGGAACTTTACACATTGGGAAACGATCTTTATGTTGGATCCGATACACTTGGACCTCATAATTATGCAGTTGAAACAAATCTAAGAGACACTGCAGGAAATATAATTAATGAAATCCCAATGATGACTGTTAACCTTGGACCACAGGACCCGATTGGAATTGATAAGCCGGACAATTCCTCAGTTGTAGAAAGTGAGGTTTATCCAAACCCATTCATCAATTACTTCACCGTAGAATCCGGATCAGTTAGCCATATGCTCGAACTCTATTCGATAAGTGGTGAAAAAGTGTCCCAAATCAATTCGGTTAACAAAAGCTCAATCACCCTTGAAACAGCCCATTTACCTGGCGGGATTTACATTCTAAAAATCACTGATAATGATACACTTCATCTGAAAAAACTGATAAAAAGACAGCGCTGAATTTTATTGAACAATTTAACCTCCTTCCATATTTCAAAAAAAACTTATTTTTTCAATTATCCGGGGCAACGTTTTTCATGCCTGTTTTGTCTCAGCATACAAATTTTAATATCGTGTTAATAAGTGTATGAAAGAACTGTAAAATCAAGCCTTGAGAGAAAAGGAAATTTCCTTGAAAAAGATTATTTTCATATACTTGTAGGCTTAATTTTGAAGACCTTAAATTAATATTGAAATATGACTAAAAAAATTGCAGCCCTTTTAAGCCTTTTCGTTTTGCTGATAATTACAGGAAACAGCCTGAATGCACAGCAGAGCAAGTCGAATTTGTCGGTATTTATCGAAAACCAGGAAGATTTCATCGAACTAAAAGACGAAGTTAACATTTTCCATTTTCATATACTCTACGACGACCGGTATACTTCGGCAAAAGAAATCCAGGCAACAGCAATGTTGATTCCCGACATTGAAAAATTCGGCATTCGGAACACCCCCGACATGGAATCGGGCAGGTATCTTTGCTATCTGAAAACCACAAGTAAAGACCCGATGCCTGTATTCAATATGTTTTTAAAGAAATTTTCGTGCAAACGTGTATCCTACGAAGAAGAGAATATTTCTGTAAAAACCTTTAACAAGAAAATAAATAATTTAAAATAGATAGTCATGAAAACCATTCTGAAAAGTTTTATTGGATTTTTTGCTGTCCTGCTTTTAATGGCAGCAACAGCAGGATTTGTGTATGCCCAGCCTGGGCCGGTTACTGCACCAGCAGGTACATCCATGATCCCTTCCGATTATGTTGACTCAAGTATTCCGGACGATCCGGTTTTTATCTTTTGTTCGCCCGATGCCAATGGCGACTCCCTTCTCGGAACCCTTTCGGTTAGTGGTGGTTTAGCCAACAGCGAATATGTTTGGGGACTGTACGATCCCGATCCGCTGAGCCCCGATTACCAGACCTTTGTTGCCTTCGATTGGCAAAATGGAGCCTCCTCGACAGTCGACAGCCTTCAATCGGGTTTTTACCAGGTTATTATAACCAATAATCCAGGTGCACCCAACGAAGCAACCTATTGCCGCCGTGCCCATGTATTCGTAAACAAAACAATTCTCGGATTCGATCCTATCGATGCCGGATGCCAGCCCTTTACCCTCACCGGCGGATTTATTGATGCCCTTAACGATTTTACCATTTACGATCCGCCTCCAACCCCGTTTGTTGTGGATTCCACTACCGAAATAACCGTGTGTTTCTGGGCCGACCATACCTTTGTTTCCGACCTTGGGTTTTACCTGATCGGACCCGGCGGTAACCGTATCGATTTACTCCCGCCGGTTTCGGCATGGGACCAGGGCATTCAGGTAACCGACCTGGACATCAGTGTAGTAACTGATTGTGATCCCAACGATTATTACACCAACTGTAATTCGGGAAACCATATTGATAATTTCTGTTTTACATCGGCACTTCCGGCAGGAGATCCCACAGAAACAGCCTGTATTTGTGACATGTCAACCCCACTTACCGGAACCTTTGCATCGTGTGATGTATGGGATGATATTTACGGGAACATGGCCTCGCAGGGTGGATGGAAAGTACAGATATACGACTGTACACCTGCCGATGTTGGATCACTACAACGGGTTACCATAAACTTTACCGGACAAAGCGAATGTGGGACAACCACATATGAATATGATTCAGGGCCAATCAATGTTACCATTAACGACGGCGCCTGTGATCCCCAAACTGCTGCTACCTATGAAGTCCCTCTTAAAGAAACTTCGCAACATACAATTACCAATGAAGTTACTGCTGAATGGTCGAGCTATCCGGCCGCATGGAACACTGCTGCATGGGGTTCGCAGGATTTCGCAAGCAATCCGGCGCCAAATATTGATCCTGAGCCAACTTCAAGTACCCATTTTTTCCTGACTGTATATGATCATTTGTATGATACACTCGGGAATGAAATTACAAGTGCCAACTTCCCGTATTATGTTCCATGCGAACCTGTTGTATCGCAATATTTCGAAACCTTACCAACCGATGCTACCATATTAAGTTACCCTGCTTACATTTGTGCAACCGATCCTCCGGTTCAGTTGGTACCGTTAGAATGGGGAGGTGCCTGGTCGTCGATAACCTGCGGAACCTATCCCAACGGTTGTATTACCGGCGGTGGTTTCTTCTTCCCAAATCTTGCACTTCTTGGCGATAACCTGATTAAGTATGAATTTGGTGGTGTATGTGCGGATGAAGAAACTGTGATCATAAATGTAGTAGATGCTCCTGTGGTTTCAAATATTGAAGAAACCTGTAATACAACCAATACCCAGTTCCAGGTTAGCTTTACTGTAACCGGTGGAAACCCGGGTGCCTATAGTTTTCTGAATGCAGCCGACAGTTCACTTGCTGCAGGTTCTATCCTGGGATCAACATGGACAAGTGGATGGATCAATTCCATGTCGAATTACAGTTTTATTGTTACTGACAATAACGATTGTGATCCTTCAATAATTAGTGGTTACCATAATTGCGGATGTGAATCGGATGCAGGTAATATGTCTCCTACAATGTTGGAGCTTTGTGCTTTCGACCAGGCTGTTGTTCAGGTTTTAACTGATGGAATGGGAAACCCGACCTACACCCTTGACGGTAATGACGGGCATGAATATTTCCTCCACGATAATCAGTTCAGTACCCTCGGAAATGTCATGCAACATAACACATCCGGGATATTCCTGTTCCAACCGCCAATGGTTTACGGACAAACATATTATATCTCACACGTTGTAGGTAATAACATCGGAACACCTACCGATCATGTAGTAGATATTACAGATGGCTGCCTGTCGGTTTCACAGGGAACACCGGTTGTTTGGTACGAATTTCCTACTTCAAATGCAGGTTTAGATGATTTTATCTGTGGAAACACAATCCAGTTAGATGCCGACACACCGGCAATTGGCGTGGGAACCTGGAGTTGTTTAACTGCCACAGGTACTATTTACAACCCTAATTTTAACGATCCAAAAGTAAGCGTTGTTGCACCTTATTTCGATACTAATCAATATGGTTGTTTACTAAATACTGATTTCACCTATCGCTGGACAGTGAAAAACGGGCCATGCGAAATATTCGATGATATTACAGTAACACTGAAGCCAATTCCGGAAGCCTTTGCCGGTAACGATTATTCTATCTGCGGAATGGATGCAGAACTGCAAGGACAATTTAGTAGCTTATGTGGTCCAACAGGATCGAGTGAAGGTGAATGGTTTGGCCCTGGTGATATAAGTCAGCCTCTGATGCCGGTAACCGATGTTACGGTATTTAGTCCGGGTAATTATACATGGATATGGCGTGAATTTAACGATGAATGCTGGGACGAAGACTTTGTTACCATCACATTTATTGAACAACCTCTTGTTGATGCCAACCACAATGATTCGGTTTGCGGCCTGGTTTATAACCTGCAAGCCATATCAACAATGGGTACCGGCTGGTGGGAAGGACCGCCGAACACAATCTTCGGAAATAGTAGTTCGCCACACACTACCGTCCAAATTGCATTTAGTGGATTAAGCGAAGTAACTGCTGTCTTTACATGGAACGAACAAAATGCATTTTGTTTTGCCGAAGATGAAGTAACCATAGTATATTCTGCAATACCAAATGCAGCAGCAGGTTTGGATGACTGGATTTGCGGAACATCCTACACCTTCGATGCCGATATTCTTGGTTATGAATATGCCATGGGAACCTGGAAAACACCATTTATTACAGCCGATTTCAACGATAACCATGATCCAACGGCTACCGTAACAATCCCAAATACAGGATCGTTCCCTGGCCAGCCACAGGCAGGCTCTTTCGGAGACTCCTCACATGTTACAATACCGTTTACCTGGATTATGGACAATAACCGTTGCACCGACGAGGATGAAGTTCTGATTACTTTCTACCAGATACCTGAATCATTCGCAGGTCCCGACACCTCTGTCTGTGGTAAAGTTTATGATATGCGTGCCGTTTATAGTATCGGATCGTCCAAAGGAAAATGGACAATGGTTCAGGGCCCCGGTGGCTCAACCATTCCTCCTACATGGTCGGATGATACACATCCAGATGCTACTGTTCAGGTTCCTTTACACGGAGAATATATTTTCCAGTGGAAAGAAGACAACCTCCATAATCAAACCTGCTCAACAGTAGATCAGGTAGTAGTATTCTTTATTGAAATTCCTGATGTAGATGCCGGGCCCGACAAATATGTTTGTGGTGAAGATACAGAACTTGAAGCTATTGCAAGTACCGGTAATGGCCAGTGGCTTCCTACACAGGCAACAATAAGCGATTTCTTTGACCCACATTCCCCAACCCATTACGGCCTTACAGGGACCAACGATACGGTAACCTATGTATGGCAGGAATATAATGAACACAACGGTATTCAGTGTGTATCGAATTCTGAAGTAAACATTGTATTTATGATTATTCCTGAATCCGAAGTTTTCTTCGATCCGGGAATAAGCACCGACCACGTTTGTGGTAAGCTCGAAACTGTTGCCGATAATATTCTTGTCGGGGTAGATCCAGGCATTACCGGTCCAAATGTTCTTGCTTACTGGTATGGACCT
>CAYLZH010000185.1:0-10653 GCA_964388245.1 uncultured Bacteroidales bacterium | reverse complement strand
GAAGTAGAGGATTTCGAAACATTTTATAACAGCAACCAGCAATTTCATTCGGGCGATATTATCGGAAAAGCATCATTTTTTGAAGGTGTTGAAGATTCCGAATTCAAACCAGGAATTCATTTTTCAAACGGACTAAGTTTCGAATACAGCATAAAGGATATATATATTAATGCCCTTGAAATTGGAATTGCCTTTGACTTTTTTATCGAGGATATTCCAATAATGTTTTCTGAAACAAACAATTACGATCAGTTCTTTACAACCATATTCCTAACCTATCGCTTCGGAAAGGTTATTGACCAAAGAGCAATCGCCGAAACTGCAAAAGATAAATTTAACCAATAGCCTGAAAGTGGTTTAAATTACGTAATAAGGGTGATCTCAGAAAATAACCACAGAGAGAATTTCTTTCTTAAACGAAATAATCAAAAGCTGTTAAATAATCCATAAAAGCCTTTTCATTTGCATTTCCATCAATTCAGGTAGTATCTTTGCAAATAATCATATGTAAATCAGCAACCAAAATCCCGATAATGCGATTGGGAATATCCAGAGAATAACCAGACAATGAACCAAATACAGCAATTGATATGCTGTATAACATGTTGACAGAATTGTTTTGTATTATGTTTAAATATTGTACTTTTATAGCTCTAAAAAAACTGAGATAGAAGACATAAGAAATAATAGAATTATGAAAAAGAAACATTTATTTTTCCTTGCAGGAGTCTTTGTTGTAATCGGTATTGCATTCATTACATTTTACTCATCTGAAAAGAATTGCAAGTATATACCAAGAAATGACCAGGAAGTTTTTGCAGAAAAAGGATACCGGGGAGCACTTGAATGGATGCACGGCCGAAGAGCAGATGGAGAGGGTAAAATAGATCCGGTTGCTGAAAGGAAAGCCCAGGCGGAAGCCAATTCACTTTCGAAATTGAAATCGAATTCAGAAACAGTTGTTGAATGGGATGAAATGGGCCCCGATAATGTTGGTGGCCGCACACGTGCCCTTCTGTACGACATGAACAATCATAATATAATATATGCAGGAGCTGTCAGTGGTGGATTATGGCGTTCTACAACTTCTGGTCTTGCATGGAACCAAAGTGATCTCAACGTTCTTGACACCAACGATGTACCTGTTACAAACCTGAATGTATCATGCATAACCCAGGCTGCCAATGGTGATATATATTTTGGTACCGGCGAATATAATACTGCAAATGGTTCATTGAGTGGATTAAGAGGCAATGGCATCTGGAAGTCTACAGATGGAATCACATTTAAACAATTAAAAAGTACTTGCCGTACTGAACAGCAACAAAGTATATTCCGGTATGTAAATGCTATTGGAGCAGATCCTACAGATCCAAACCGCATTTACGCTGCAACTCATAAAGGCCTTCGGGTTACAAATGACGGTGGTGAAGTAGACTTCGAAACTGTTCCTGAAGGTATCAGCTTAAGTAATTCAACAAAAGTTTGTCGTGATCTTAAAGTTGCTCCCGATGGAAGTGTTATAACCTCGATCAATAACAAGACCTTTCTCTCACACGATGGAGGTGATACATTTTTCACTTCAACATCATATCCTCAATCACCAAATGGGCGATTGGAATATGGTGTATCACGCACCGATCCGAATTTCATGTATTGCCATGCTGCAAAAAGCAACGGAACCTTGCATAATGTCTATAAATCAAGTGATAAAGGACTCACATGGAAAATAATCGGCGAAGGAGGATTTAACTTCCAAACATTGGGTAACCAGGGATTATACGATAATTGTATTGCAGTTTATCCTGATGATACTGCAAAAATCATTACTGGTGGACAGGCAAACATGTACACATATTCGCCCGAGAAATTATGGGAAGTTGTTTCGTCAGGATATGTTGAACACGGTAGTTTATATTATCTATTTGTACATGCCGATCAGCATACTATCGTTTTTCATCCCGATTATGGTGTAGAAAATAATAAAACTATTTTGATTGGTACTGATGGAGGTGTTTTTATATCTGAAAACGGCGGTATTACATTTAGTAGCAGGAATAAAAACTATAATGTAACTCAGTTCTACACGCTTGCCACCGATGGATATGGACATGTTTTGGGAGGCACCCAGGATAATGGCACCCAAATCAATCTCTTCAACGGAAATACTGATAAGAATTTCTTTGAGGTGAATGGTGCAGACGGTGGATATTGCGAAATGTCAAAATTAGATCCGCGTGTTAGCTTTTCATCAATATATTATGGTTCTATGCAACGCAGCCAGGAAAAAGGCCGCGGCTTCGATACCGTTGGAAAGTATTTCTACAACAATTATATCCTTAACCGGTACTGGGCAGGTCTTGAAGGTAATATCGGCAAGAAAACAGAGGCTGGATTTGGATCGGCCGGGTTCGTAACATTGTATAAGCTTTGGGAGCACCAGGACGATCAGAATAGTATCGATTCGGTTACATATACAAACACACCAACCTTACTCCCTCTCTATGCTTACGACACATTCCAGGATAGTATCAATAGTACCTTTACAAATGTTTATATTGATACACTGCATTTTACAAACTCGTTTGGTGAAAAATACATTAGGGCAAACCTTATAATCGGTGCAGGAGAAACAATCATTGCCAAGAGTCAAATAAACGAACTTCCAATTGAGTTTGAATTGGAATATTCGCTCTATCCTGAAGAACAAATTAGGATTAAAGACCATTACCAGGCTATGTTAGCTATTCCACTTCGAAACCCATCAAACGGGCAATGGAATATTATGTTAACACGTAAGCCATTGCATTTTAATGTGTTGAAAGAGCTTCAGCCCTGGTCTAAAATTCTTCCCGAAGATATTCAAACTGCCTTGCAAGAAAGTGCAATACCTGACTCCGATCCAACTACTTATGGTAACTGGGGTATGAGAGATTTAGAGTTCTCCGCAGATGGTGACCATTTGTTTTTTGCATTTTATAATACATTGTTCAGGGTATCAGGACTATCTACTGCACGCACCCGGGCAACCCTTACTGCTGATAGTACTGAATATAGTCTCGATGTTATTCAGGTAGCATCATTTACTTCAAATATTAATGGTATTGCTGTTGATTGCAATAATCCTGATAATGTAATGATTACCCTTGCCGGATTTGGACTCAACGATAATATTTTGTTATCTGAAAATGCTACCTCAGCCAGCCCGTCGTTTGCAGGTAAGCAAGGCTCCTTAACAACAAAACTGCCTTCAGCACCGGTATTTGATGGAATATTTAATTGTATGAACCCGGATCAGGTTATGGTTGCCACAGAATTTGGCATTTATACCGCTGATAACATATTTGACATTAATCCTGATTGGGTTGAACAAAACAACGATAAACTCGGACCGGTTGTAACGCCTGCTATCTACCAGCAAACATGGAAAAACCAGGCAACACCACATATTGAAAATCATGGGGTAGTGTATATAGGAACACACGGAAGAGGTATTTTCAAAACCAATGTTTGGGCAGGTCCGGTCGCAATAGACGAACCAGGAAATAGTGTTTCATCCAAGTTAGAATCACTAAATGTATTTCCAAATCCTATCGAGAATAATGCCCAGATAAAATTCAGGCTTTTATCTACTGAGGAGGTAAAAGTTGTTGTTTTCGACCTGCAGGGAAAAGCTGTGAAACATCTAAATCTTGGAAAATATAATCCAGGTTATCATACTGTGAATACAAGTTTTTCTGATCTTAATACCGGAACATACTTAGTGAACTTGTATCATGGTAATCGAACATTGAATAAAAAAGTAGTGGTTTTATAACATACATTGCCTTGAAAGCCTCCCAATCCGGAGGCTTTCTTGTTTATTTTAACTGTTAATCAGGATTTTCCTGTCATTTTTTCTCTGCCAATTTTTTTCTACTTTTGCACCAAATTTCAAAGAGTATTAACTTCATAAATTTTTTATTATGTCGAAAATAAAATTAGCCATCAATGGCTTTGGAAGAATTGGGCGTAATGTCTTTAAAATTGCCTTAGAGCGCCCCGAAATACAGGTTGTAGGAATAAACGACCTTACCGATACTAAAACCCTGGCGCATCTGTTAAAGTATGACTCAACACAAGGAAAATTCAACGGAAGCGTTTCGTTCGATGATGAGAATTTAATTATCGATGGACAGAAGTATAAAGTTAGTGCCGAACGTAGCCCGGCAAATATTCCGTGGGGCGATACTCCAGATATTGTAGTTGAATCGACTGGTGTTTTCCGTGCAAAAGAAAGTGCAAAAGGAGGATATGGCGACCACCTGAAGAATGGTGCAAAGAAAGTTATCCTTACGGTGCCATCAAAAGATGAAATCGACAATACTATTGTTTTAGGTGTTAACGATGAACAGATTAAACCAGAGGATGAGTGTGTTTCGAATGCATCTTGTACAACAAACTGCTTAGCACCAGTTGTAAAGGTTTTAAACGACAAGTTTGGTGTTGAAAATGGATTAATGACTACAATTCATGCATACACGAACGACCAGATAATTCTTGACGGACCACACAGCGATTTACGTCGTGCACGTTCATGTGCAGTATCACAAATACCGACTACCACCGGAGCTGCAAAAGCCGTAGGAAAAGTAATTCCTGAGCTTAACGGAAAACTCGATGGAATGGCAGTCCGTGTTCCAAATCCAACCGGATCGTTGGTTGATCTTGTGGTAAACCTTAAAACAGAAGCGACGAAAGAGGAAATTAATGCAGCCATGAAAGAAGCTGCTGATGGCCCAATGAAAGGTGTTCTTGAATACACCGAAGATCCTATTGTTTCAGTCGATGTGGTTCATAATTCACACTCATCTATTTTTGATGCTTTAAGCACTATGGTAAAAGGAAAAACTGTAAAAGTTTTATCATGGTACGATAACGAATGGGGATATTCAGCTCGTGTTGTTGATCTTGCAATTAAGTTATTCTAAAAAATAATATAGGAACTGTTGAGCCTCTCCAGTTTAGGAGGGGCTTTTTTATTTCAATTTATTTAATTCTTCAACTATTCCTTTTATATCTTTAACTGAAAATCCTTTCTCTTTGGCAGCTTCCTCAAGTGTTCCCCAAACAGGTTCGCCACATGCTATGCATTTAATACCTTTTGCAGATAAATATCGCACTGCGCCTGGTTTTAATTCAACCAATTCTTCAATTGTTATCTTTTTTGTAATATCCATTCGAAAATTGTTATATCCTTAAATAAATGGCCCGTCTGGCGAGCAAGGTTTGGGCAACTCCCCTTCCTGCCATAAACAAGAGCATTGCTAACCAAAGACCATGATTTCCTAATTCATTATTAAACATAAAAACTGCTGGGAAAAATACTATTAAAGTTGCTATCAACATAGTATTACGCATTGCTTTCGAGGCGGTTGCCCCTATGTAAATTCCATCCCATAAAAATGAGGCAAAACTTACAATTGGTATCAATACGATCCAGGGCATATAAGTTTCTGAGATAAGAATGAGTTCAGCATTATTGGTTAATATCTTTAAGATGTAATCTCCGGCAAACAGATAAAGAATTGAAAACGGGATACTTATAAGCAAACCCCATAAAAACAACAGCTTTACAGAATGTTTTAAATCCTTTTGGTTCTTTTCACCAATGTATTTTCCAACAAGTGCTTCAGCAGCGTAGGCAAAACCATCAATCAAATATGAGAAGATAAATAGAAATTGCAGCAATAGCGTATTAACTGCCAGGATTATATCATCGGTACTTGCTGATTTAGAAGTAAAATAAGTAAAAACCGACATTAAGCACAAAGTCCGGATAAAAATATCGCGGTTCACTAAAAAGAATCTTTTTAGAGCGTCCAATTGCATCATCAGATGATAATCCCAAAGCGACATAAAATTGCTGTATTTCCTGAGAAATAAATAAATACTTAAAATAAAACCGGAGTATTGAGCAATCAAAGTACCCCAGGCTACTCCTTCCGATGTCATGCCCATACCATAAACAAACAGTATGTTAAAAACAACATTCAGCATGTTTATTACAATCGCGATTATCATCGGATCACGTGCGTTCTGCATACCGAGAAACCAGCCGGTAATAGCATACAGGCCAATAGTAGCCGGGGCTGCATAAATTCTAATATAATAATAATCGGATGCCAGGATCTCGATGTCTTCACCACCTTCAATAAGCCAGAAACTGAACTTTTCAATAGGTACCTGTAGAAGAATAAGTGCTATTCCTCCGGCAATTGCTACAAGTAAAGCTCTGCTCAGCACCAAAACACTTTCACGGTTATTTTTTTCTCCAAATGCCTGTGCAGTAAATCCACTTGTACCCATCCGAAGGAATCCAAAGCCCCAATAAATAAAATTGAAAATCATCCCGCCTAATGCAATAGCTCCAATATAAATTTCGTCGCCCATGCGACCAACAAGAGCCAAATCGACAATTCCTAATAGAGGAATTGTTATGTTACTGATAATGTTAGGAATGGCAAGATCGAGTATTTTTTTATTCACATTTATTAAATTAAAAACTTTGCTTTCAAAAATGATGAAAAACTGATGAAATAAAAAGGTAATCATTAAACATTGTAATAACAGAATTGTTATCATTAGCGAAAAAGAGAAGTCTGATTTCAGACTTGAGAAAATAGATTACTAATCTTAAAATTAATAATTATGTCGTTTGAATTACCAAAATTACCTTATGAGTTGAATGAGTTAGAACCTTATGTACGCAAAGAAACCCTTGAATTTCATTATGGCAAACATCATCAGGCCTATGTAACCAATCTAAATAAACTTGTTCCCGGAACTGAGTTTGAAAATGCTGACCTTGAAACCATTGTTATGAAAGCCGATGGCGGGATATACAACAATGGCGCCCAGGTTTGGAACCATACTTTCTATTTCTTCAGTTTATCACCGAATGGAGGTGGAAATCCATCAGGTGCTTTAGCCGATGCAATCGACCGGGATTTTGGTTCGTTTGAGAAATTTAAGGATGAATTTTCAAAGGCTGCGGCTACTGTTTTTGGTTCAGGATGGGCCTGGCTGGTAAAGAATGCCGATGGCAAACTTGAAATCGTGAAAGAAAGCAATGCAGGTAATCCACTACGAAGTGGTTTAACCCCTATTTTGACTTGCGATGTATGGGAACATGCCTATTATCTCGATTATCAAAATAAGCGACCAGATTACATTCAGGCATTCTGGAATTTGGTTGATTGGAACGAAGTTGCAAAGAGATTCTAATAATAGAATCGTTCTGATAAGAATTATTAAGGATTTACAATCCTTGAATTAATAGTTAAAGGAGGCTGTCAATAAAGATATTGGCAACCTCTTTTTTGTTTTATAAGCTGTTTGTGCAATTCTTAAAACAATACACCCTGGTTGATGTTATTAAAAAAACAGATTAGATCATATGAAAATTGCTGTTACCACTGCCGGAGGACAATTGGGTTCCACCATTATTAAATCCCTGATTACTAAAGTTGGGAATAAAAATATTGTAGGTATTGCACGTACTCCTTCAAAGGTCCAACAATCTGATATAGAAATCCGACAAGGTGATTATAGCAGTAAAAGTGAGTTCGATAAAGCCCTCACAGACATAGATGTAGTAATGCTTGTTTCAGGAATGGATGCTCCTGAAAAACGTATCGGCCAGCATAGAAATGTTATCATGGCAGCCAAAGAAGCAGGCGTAAAGAAAATTGTGTATTCAAGCATAATTGGTAAACCAGGAACATCAAACTTTGATGCAATCGTGCAAAGCAACCGGCAAACCGAAGGAGATATTCAGAAAAGTGGCATCGATTGGGTTATTGGGAGAAATGGTTTGTATATCGAACCTGATGTCGAGTATATTAATCAGTATAAAAAAGAGGGGAAAGTTGCAAATTGTGCCGGTACTGGACTATGTTCTTATACAACACGTGCAGAACTTGCCTATGCATATGGCCAGATGATTTTGAACGATGAACATAACGGAAATATCTATAACCTTTGCGGCGAGGCCATTACTCAAAATCAACTAACCGCTTATCTCAATAGTTTTTTCGGGACACAATTGGTTTATGAATCTATGAGCAATCATGAGTATCTTGATCTGCAAAGAAGGATGAACGGAGAATTTCTTGGAAAAATTATAGCAGGAATTTACACAAAAATCAGGAACAACGAATTTTATGTTGATTCTCATTTCGAGAAAGCTGCCGGAAGAAAGCATATTGGCTGGGATGAATATTTTAATACTCTGATTTAAAAACATTTCGAAATTCACTTCAAATGAAATCATCAATAAAAGAGATCACAACAAAAGATTTATATACCTTATTAGAAGATCAACAAGCAGCCATATTGGATGTCAGGCCGGTTGATGCATACAACGGCTGGCGAATGGCCAACGAAAATAGGGGAGGTCATATTAAAGGAGCCCGAAGTTTACCCCTAAAGTGGATAAAATATATTGACTGGATTGAAATTGTTCGTTCGAAAGGGATTCATCCCAAACAATCAGTTGTTGTGTATGCTTATAACTCTGATGATTCAATTAAAGTAGCTAAGTCATTTTCAAAGGCAGGATATTCTGATGTATCAGTATATAATCATTTTATCGATGAATGGTCAGACGATGTAAATTTTCCAATGGCACATCTCGCAAGATATACACAGTTAGTGTCACCTCAATGGTTAAAGGATTTGTTGTCAGGTACCAGTTCAGTTGAAAATGAAGTGAATCGATTCGTGTTGCTTCATGCACATTACAGAAATCCGGCAGCTTATCATGAAGGCCATATACCTGGAGCAATTCCTGTTGATACAAATACGCTTGAATCACCTGAAACATGGAATCGACGCAATCCTGATGAACTGGAAAAAACCCTGAGTATACTTGGAATTACAAAAGACACCACCGTTATACTCTACGGCCGGTTTTCCTATCCCAACAACGACGATCCCTTCCCCGGAAGCAGCGCAGGCCATCTTGGAGCAATTCGTTGTGCATTTATCCTGATGTATGCGGGCGTAAAAGATGTCAGGATACTAAATGGTGGTTTGCAATCCTGGATCGATGAGGGTTTTGAAATTACCCAGCACCAAAGTGAGCCTGTTTCTATAAAATCAACAGGTATAAATATTCCTGAGCAACCTGGCTTGGCAGTTGATGTTCCTGAGGCAAAGAAATTGATTGCTGCATCGGATGGAGGTATCGTTTGTGTGCGCAGTTGGGACGAGTACATCGGCGAAGTTAGTGGATACAACTACATCGAAAAAAAAGGACGAATACCCGGTACCGTATTCGGTAACTGTGGTAGTGATGCTTATCATATGGAAAATTATCGTAATCTTGATCACACTACACGTGAGTTTCACGAAATTAAAGCAATTTGGAAAGAGGCAGGGATTACACCCGATAAACACCTTGCCTTTTATTGTGGTACAGGGTGGCGGGGGAGCGAGGCTTTTTATAATGCCTGGCTAATGGGGTGGCCCCGTGTTTCGGTGTTCGATGGTGGTTGGTTCGAGTGGAGCAATGATCCGAATAATCCAATCGAAACCGGAATTCCAAAATAATTAATGATAAATTAATCATCAACCGTAATGAGTTATTTTGAAGACAACATACCGGTAAAAGAAAAATTTGAAATTCATAATTTACTTCCTGAAATTGGTGCACGGCAAATCAGAAATGAGATATTTGACGGTTTAAAAACCGATCAGAAATATATTTCAAGTAAGTATTTTTATAATGAAAAGGGATCAAAATTATTCGAATCAATAACACAACTGCCAGAGTATTATCCAACAAGGGTTGAGAAATCGATTTTAAAAGATGTTGCATCAGAAATAATGGGCAATAATTCTCATACAGATATTATTGAATTGGGAAGTGGTGATTGTTCTAAAATCAGCATACTGCTTGATGAAATTGCTGATAACAATATAGATTCTTATCGCTACATTCCGGTCGATGTTAGTGCATCGGCAGTTGAAAATGCTTTACAGATCCTGAAAAATCGCTATCCGTTCCTTAATGTGTTTGGCTATGTTGCTGATTTTATTCATCATTTGGCACACTTACCAAGAAATAATCCTGCGTTGTTCTTATTTCTGGGAAGTACATTGGGTAATTTTGATTATGGCACATCAATGTCATTGCTGAAATCAATAAGTCAGAATATGCAAAAGGGTGACAAATTTTTACTGGGTCTCGATTTGGTTAAACCACATGCAATACTGCATAATGCATATAATGATCAGGAGGGGATTACAGCACAGTTTAACCTTAATATTTTGAATAGTATCAATGAAATTGCCCAGTCCAAATTTTCAACCGATGATTTTATTCATCATGCTTTTTTCAATCAAATATATTCACGAATTGAAATGCACCTTGTCGCTAAAAAAAATCTAATCATTAGCTCACCGTTTTTCAGTTCTGAGATTTTTATCAACAAAGGAGAAAGTATCCATACTGAAAACTCACATAAATTTAAAATCCCGGACATTGAAGATATCGCATCAAGCACCGGCCTTCGAATCAAAAACATCCATACCGATAATCAGCAATGGTTTGCATTGGCTGAATTCGATAAGTAGGTATTGGAATTACTCAAAATCATAAAAAAAACC
>CAYLZH010000184.1:0-10665 GCA_964388245.1 uncultured Bacteroidales bacterium | reverse complement strand
GTAGCCCTTGTTTTACAGGTAATTCCGGTTGGTAGCGCTATTATGGCCGACAGGTATGTGTATATATCATCAATTGGGTTTTTTCTGATAATAGCAATTCTGATTGAAAAAGCACTTGTGAAAAGCCGGAAGCGTTTTAATATATTTTTCAGTATTTCTGCGATTTACATAGTAATCCTGGCAGGGATGACATACAGCCGCACACAAGTGTGGAAAGACAGCATGAATCTTTGGAACGATGTGATTTTCAAACATAAAAACGTTTTGGTTGCCTGGAACAACAGGGGGAACCTTAAATATAAATCGGGCAACTTAAATGCAGCTATGAATGATTATTCCGAAGCCATAAAACTGCAATCAGGCCATCCTGAAGCCTACATGAACCGGGGTACTGTAAAACACGACATGAACGATTTTCAGGGATCACTGGCCGATTATAACAAAGCCATCGATATTGATCCTGCCTATTCGAAAGCCTATTATGGACGCGGCGGCACATATTTAAGTATGAATAAGTTTAAATTGGCATTGAGCGATTACGACAAAGCAATAGAGTTAAATCCTGCCTATGCAGCTGCTTACTCGAACAGGGGAAATGCAAAAATGAACCTACGCCAACTTCAGGAAGCAATGCTGGACTATAACAAAGCCATTGAGCAAAATCCTGATTATGCCGAAGCATACTCGAACAGGGGCATTGCCTGGGTAGTTAGTGGCAATTTCGAATCGGCCATCAGGGACTATAGCATGGCTCTTAAGATAAATCCCAACGATGGACTTAGTTATTATCTACGCGGCATGGCTTATATTTCACTTGGAAACCGGCAAATGGCCTGCAACGATTTCAATACATCAGCTAAACTGGGATTTCAGGGAGCTGCACAAAAGTTGAATGAATATTGCCGGAAATAATAGTAAGGGTAACGCTTTCTGTATATTTGCATCTTTAAAAATTGCAGTATTTCATAATGAAAAAAGGAAAAGAAGCAAAGCCCCATATCGGGATTTACGGACGACGAAACAACGGCAAAAGTTCCCTCATCAACATGTTAGCCGGTCAGGACATTGCCATTGTTTCTGATTATGCTGGCACTACAACCGATCCTGTAAAAAAATCATTTGAGATTACAGGTTTTGGTCCGGTAGTTTTAATCGACACAGCCGGAATCGACGACAAAGGAGAGTTGGGCGAAAAGCGCATAAAAAAAACTCGCGATTCAATAAAAACCATCGATCTTGCCATTTTAGTAATTGCAGAGAACCAATTTGGCAATTTTGAAACACATCTTCTCGAGGAGTTCGGCAAATTCGATACGCCTTTTTTAATTGTACATAATAAATCAGATATTCAGAAACTTACAAAAAAGAACCGGCAGGAAATCCAAAATCTATCGGGTGAAAAGTTTCTTGAAATTTCTACTTATTCTCAAGAGAACCTTGAAGACCTTATCCGCTTGATAAAAGAAACAATTCCTGATTCAGCATATAAAAATCCATCGCTGGTTGGCGATTTGCTACAATACGGTGATATTGTTTTGTTGATAACGCCAATCGATGTGGAAGCTCCGGCAGGAAGGCTGATACTACCCCAAGTACAGGCTATTCGCGATGTACTGGATAATGATGCAGTTGCCATTGTACTGAAAGAGCGCGAAGTTGATGGTTTTCTTCGAAGAACGGGCTTAAAACCAAAACTGGCAATCACCGATAGCCAGATATTTACAAAAGCTGATGCAATGGTACCGCGTGATGTACTGCTAACGAGCTTTAGTATTGTGTTGGCACGCTTTAAAGGCGATTTCGATCATTACCTTAAGGGAACCCCTAAAATATCGGAGTTAAAAAACGGCGACCGGATTTTAATGCTAGAAAGTTGTACACATCATGTCTCATGTGATGATATTGGCCGCGTTAAAATTCCACGTTGGCTATCAAATTTTACCGGCAAAAACCTTGAATATGATGTTGTATCAGGCCTGAACAACCTACCACGGGAAATCACCGAATATGCCCTTGTTGTTCAATGTGGCGGATGTGTTATTACACGTAAACAATTAATAAATCGGCTTAAACCGGCCATTGACGCCGGCGTGCCTGTTACCAATTATGGAATGGCAATAGCATATGTACAAGGCATCTACGAACGTGCCGTTGCTCCTTTTGTAAAAGTGGAAGAAAATTCTATGGATTATTTGTAGCAAATATTCCGGATCTCTAATTTAATGCTTTTCACAAATCGAGTATTCCCATGGGCCAAGAGACATACCTATTTCATCAACTATTTCGAAACTCTTGCCAGAAAAAACATCAGTATATTTATCACAATAACATTTTTCATTGAATGTGAACTTTTGTTCTACAGCCGAAAGGTTTAACACAACAAATACTTTATGATCATCCTTTTCTCTTAGGAAAGCAAAAACAGTTGAATCATTGCTTGTGCTAATTCTCCTAAATGACCATTCCAGAGCGCTTTATTGTTCTTTTTTAAGTTGAAAAGTGCTTTATAAATTTCACCTATTCCATGCTCTTTCCATTCGATTTCATCTTTTTCGAAAAATGAAAGCTGTTTATCCAATCCAGCTTCCTGACCACTATAAATTAAAGGCATTCCCGGAATGGTTGCCGACAGGATAGCCATGGAAGGGGTTGCATCGCCCATTCGTTTCCAAACAGTTCCGTTCCAGGAATTTTCATCATGGTTCGAAATAAAATTCATTCGGATTGCATTTCCGGGATAAACTTTTTCAGGTGTTGTAAAATATTGATCAAGGTCGGCAACACTTTTCTTTCCCATCGCAATACTATTCATAACATGATGGAGGTTCCAGGCATAGTCCATATTAAACGCCTTTTCGAGTAAAACAGGATCTTCCCATTCGGCCAACATAAAAACAGGTTTAATTTTATCAAGTTCGGTGCGTGCCTCATTCCAAAATTCAACCGGCACCATCCCGGCTACATCGCATCTGTAACCATCAATTCCAAATTCCTTTACCCAGAAGAGTAAAGCCTCTGTCATATAATTCCTTAAATCCTGGTTTTCATAATTCAGATCGGCAACATCGCTCCAGTCTTCAACAGGTGTTACAATTTTTCCGGTTGAATCTACGGTGTACCAATCAGGATGATCCTCAATTAGTTTATTATCCCATGCAGTGTGGTTTGCCACCCAGTCAAGGATCACATACATCCCCATCGAGTGAATCTTATCGACCAGTGCTTTGAAATCCTCCCTGGTACCATACTCAGAATTCACATCTAAATAATCTTTTACAGCATAGTAGCTACCAAGTGATCCTTTCCGACTTTTTTCTCCTATCGGATAAATTGGCATTAACCACAGGATATCTGTTCCCAACGCTTTTAACCGGGGAAGGTGGGCTTCAAAAGCTTTGAATGTTCCTTCTTTTGTATATTGCCTGATATTAACTTCGTATATGGAAGCATTCTTTGCCCAATCAGGAAGTTCAGGTCCGGAAACGATTGCTTTTTCCTGAATGTCGCCGGTTTTATTGTCTGCTTTATCGCTTTGCTTACACGAAATCATAGATAGAACAAATAATCCGAAAACGATTGAAATAATGCCTTGAATAACATTGGTTGAAATTTTATTTTTCATTTCGATTTTCTTTAGTTATTCTTCAAAAATAGTAAAATATTCAGGTATTTACACCTTCAGATTGAATACAAATTTTATCATTTATTGGATGTATTATCGTTGGAATTTGTTTTACGTGCAAGTGGTTAAATCCTATCACTTTGTACAAATCGGATCGGGTAGAATTAAGGTGATCATTATGATATGAAGATCAGAAAAACCAAAACTAAAATCAGGATTGTATATCCTTAAGAAACGATTCCTTATCAATGCTTGATCCTGCAAAAAGGTACAAAAAAAGCCTTCCCTGTTTAGGAGAAGGCTTACATTTTTTCCCTTCTGAATTAAAGACTATTTACAAATTTGTTCAGGCTAGACTTTAGGTTTGAAGCTTTATTATCATGAATAATATTGTTCTTTGCAAGTTTATCAAGCATCGAGGATATTTTTGGAAGCAGATCAGTAGCTTCTTTTTTATCCTTTATCGAGCGCAGGTTTTTAATTGCATTTCGCGCTGAGCGGGCATAATACTTATTATGAACCCTTTGTTTTTCCGACTGCCGTATCCTTTTTAATGCTGACTTATGATTTGCCATTTTTTAATATTTTAATTTTTGCAGTCCGTAGGGGAATCGAACCCCTGTTACCAGGATGAAAACCTGGCGTCCTAACCCCTAGACGAACGGACCGTTTTCAATTTTGAGTGTGCAAATGTATTATACATTTTTTTTTCATGCAAATATATTTTTGATATTTTTTCGATAACTTTACTCCTCATGTAAACATCAGGACTACAGACATGTATCCATTACAACTAAGTTGGTGATATTTAGATTTCTGAATTGACATACAGGTCGCAAAGGAATTACAACCTGAGAAAAGCATCAATATTCTTTCATATGAAGTGTTTAATTTGCCGGATATGAAAAATTTACAGCCGAATTCAACCGAAGCTGGTAACCTTCACCCGGCATCATGTTACCGATTATATTTAGGCCAAAATAAGGCCAATAGACATTTCCTAAATCATCCTTTACTATATCAAGTACTCCGGTTGTACCGGGCGGACTAACCAGAGGTGCCAACATTAATGAAATATTGCCAGGGATTTGTCTTAAATAACCAATGATACTCCATCCCTGGGGCAGGAAAAGAATAACATTTTCAGGAATTACAGCAACTCCTTCAACATTTAAATAATAATTTGTAATACCTGATAACTTAAGCTGATACCCTTCGCCGATTGTTATATTTCCTATTGCATTAATGTTATACATTGGCCAATAAACCAGGCCAGCTCCATTCTTGGCAATAATTACTGTATCAGCCAATCCTTGAAGTACTGTTGCTATATTTGGATCGACCGGATCGATATAGGTCGAAAAAATACTCCATCCTGGCGGTAACTCTATATTTTGAATGTCGAAAGAAATGGTCTCCGACACTTCAATTACATCGTTCAACAAGCAGTTAGCTGCATCTACTACCCATACTACATATGTGCCGGCCGGAATATTAATCAGATTTTGATTTGTTGATCCATCGCTCCAAAAAAACTGATACGGTGACGATCCACCTGAAATATTCAATGAAATTTCGCCATTTGATCCACCTGGAATTGTTACATCACTTACCACATAATTTAAGCTTACCAAACATGGATCGTAGCCAACATACACCGGCTTGCAAATGCTGTCGACACATCCGGCAGTAGTTGCTATGGTCAGGCAAACTGTATTCAATCCCCAGTTGTTGAGCCAATAGTTGTTGGTTGGATTTTGAAGTGTGGATGTATTTCCATCACCAAAATCCCAGAACCAACTGCTGATGCCCGGATTACTGTTCGATTCATCGGTGAAATGAGCATAGATTATTTCAGGTATTGCAGAGCCCTGTAATGTATAGCTAAAATCGGTCTGGCAATAGCTCAGAGATGTATCACCAACAACTACAGTCTGGCAACTTACATCCGAACAACTATCATCAGTAATAATGGTTAGGCATACTTCGAATAATCCGGTCTGGCTAAACTGATGGATCGGGTTCTGATCCGTTGAAAAATTACCATCGCCAAAGTCCCAAAACCATGAAATTATATTCCCGATAGCAAAGGATTGGTCGTAAAAGTCATAGCAATTTATACAATTAACAAGGGTGTCTAACTCATAGATAAAATCTGCATCACAATCGGGTATATACTGATTGATGTACACTGTATCGCAATACGTATCGGTACATGAATCGGATGTGAGGATTGTCAGGCAGACAATATATTGGGCAGGGATCATATTAAAATATCCATGCTGAGGATTTTGATCCGTTGAAAAAACACCATCGCCAAAATCCCAATACCATGAAATAATATTATTTCCTGATGACTGATCGACAAACTGAAAAAGGTCCATGCTTAACGGAGGAGGCGAGACAGTATCAGGATAAAATGTAAAGAATGCATTGCATTCAGGAACATTTCCGGTAACAGTAAATACTTTTTGATTAGCCGGAACATAATCGCCCACAAAATTCCCATTAATAGTTATCGAGTAATTACCCGCCGACAAAGGCCCAAGCGTAAAGGTATGAGAATATGGCACTAACACTGTAAGACCAATGCCGGTGCTCATAACATCGAAATACACATGTACTGTATTTCCTATTATTATTAGGTATCCATTTGTAACAACAATATCAGTACCTGATAAATTTCCTGAAACTACCATGGTTATAATATCGGTTTCGGTTGGGTTTGGAGGTGTCAGGCTTATGTTTTCAACATAGAAATATGTTTGACCTACAGCAACAATTCCAAAAATCGATAATACGATTATAATTAAAACTCTTTTCATTTCATTAAATTTTCATTTCAAACAAAAATGTACATGGGTAATAAATTGCCATGAAATTTACAGCTATTTACCTGAATTTTAAAATTTTCAACAGAAACTTAACAAAATGTCGGCTGTTACTGGACAATCATCAACTAACCCAGAGTTTCAGAAAGAATTTTATCAAAAATATTAGTTGAATCCTACCTGATGTCTATCCGTTTTGCTTTTGAAGTTATATGTTTTGAGTCAGTTTATTTATGATTTTAAATTGACTGAAAAATTCCTTTCCAACCACCCGGAGAATAGTATAAACCGGAATTGCCACTATCATTCCGGTTATCCCGGCAAGGCTTCCTGCTATCGAAATTACCAGAAAAATCTCGAGGGGATGGGCATTAACACTGGAGGAATAGATTAAAGGCTGAAAAAGAATATTATCGATTAACTGAACGACTAAAAACACAAGGCCAATATAGGCGATAAGTGGCAGCATTTCAGTATAAAACTCAAGGTGAAGATTCGACACAATCCCCATTAAAATGCCAAAAGCAGTACCCAATATGGGCCCAACATAAGGGATCACATTTACGAGACCTGCAAACAAAGCAATAACCAGCGCAGTATCAAATTTCAGTCCGGCTATCAGAGTTAGTCCAAGGCTAACCAATATTATAATTAAACTGACCTCGCATGCAAGTCCAATGAAATACCTGACAAGCAGCCTTTTAATCGAACTCATTGCATGCGTCATTTTTAGTTCTTTGCCGGCAGGCGTTAATGCCAGAATGCTGTTTGAAAACAATCCTTCTTCCTTCAGAAAAAAGAATGAAATAAATGAAATGGAGAAAATGGCAATAAACAGATCGCCTAAGGCCCCTGTGATAAATCCAAATATATCAGATAAATATGAAACATTTACAACGTTTGACAGCTTTTCGGTTACATAATCTTTCATGCTTACATCATCGGCGCCTGATATAGGAAGATTTCCAAACACTGTTTCTAATTTCTCCAATGGTACCTCAAGTCGCTCTGCTACTTTCCAGGTTTCGATCCCCGATAGCTCGTTGGCCTGATTTGCAACCAGTGGAATAAATATCCGAAAAAATCCAAGAACAAGAACCCAGATAACCAGTAAAGTGATTGCAGCATTTACACTTCGAGGTAACCTGAATTTTTTAATTTTGATTTTATCAAGTAAGCCAACCAGGGGCTGACCAATTAAGGATATAACTGCTGAAATTAACAAATAGGCAACAATGCTTTTAAAATACCAAACAGCGGCCAAAAGCAGAATTATACTGATCCCAATAAGGACAATCCGTAAGTTTCGGTTCATATTTTATCGAACTTTGTATTAATGCTAATATTGATGTACCTGAATGCCACCAAACACAGCATTTGCTTCGATATACAACTGATGTGCTGCGATGTCAAAATCTTCACTTTTATATTTGGCCGAACCAAAACCACCTGAGTTGCCATCGGGCAAATGGGCTCCGCCAAACACAACATCCGATTTTATTTTGACAGGTAAATCGGGAGGCAGAAATACTTCGGCTGCCCCAAAAACAGCATTTATTTTGATTGTAGTTTCGGGTTCGGTTAACACCACATTTCTGAGATCGAGGTTTACTTTACCAAACACAGCACTATACTCGCTGTTGTCTTCAATTTCTCCGCTGTAATTTACCTCAGAGAATACAGCAGTGTTTCCACCGCTTCGGAAATTAAAAACATTGAAACTACCAAACAAAATTTTCAGACCAATATAGATGAAAAATAATGCAACGAGAATTTTAAAAACCGGGAAATCGATCTTAAAAAATACCTTGGCGATAAAGGAAATCCCGATGAAAATAAATATTATTCCAAGAATTAGTGATACGCTCATTTTCATAAGTTTAAAATTTGTTTTCTACTATCAAATCGCTTTCATGATTATCTAAATGTCGCAATGGGACGACTTAAAAGTTTTAAAGTTACATCTTTTTTATAAATCATGTATTTTCGATCGATATTTGTAAGATATTAAGCAACAGATTTAACCACATTATTCCAAAAACATATGCAAAATTTCAAAATCGTTTAATTTTCATATTCGAAATCACATGATTATTCAATGTAAACTACTTTTACAAAAGCATTATCTTTGGTGGTATTGATTAAAAAAGCATCTTTAATAAAACCATCATTCATCATTTGCCACAATTTAAATGATTAATTTCAAAATAAATAGCATCGAGGTTACAGCTCAAGACAACCAAAACATTCTACAGGTAGCAAGACAAGCAGGCATTGAAATTCCATCAATGTGTTTTTATGAAGGCTTCCCTCATTTCACATCATGCATGATATGTTTGGTGAAAAATACAAATACGGGAGAATTAATTCCAGCCTGCTCTGTAAAACCTGTCGTCGGAATGGAAATACTTACCAATGACATTGAAATTCACGAGGCGCGAAGAAAATCTTTAGAGCTGCTACTTTCCGATCATGTTGGAGAATGCGAAGCTCCTTGTTCGGTTGCCTGCCCTTCGCATATGGACATCCCAGGCATGAACCGACTACTTGCAAAAGGAAGGGTAAATGAAGCCTTAATCCTTGTTCGAGAAACAATTGTTTTACCCTCCGTGCTCGGACGAATATGTCCTGCACCGTGCGAAGCTGTTTGCCGCCGTAAACATATTGATAATCCGGTTTCAATTTGTTTGCTGAAAAGGATGGCCGGTGATCATGGACATGTTCAAATCAAAAAATCAGAAATTGAATCAAAATTCAAAGTTGCTGTTATTGGGGCTGGTCCGGCAGGATTATCGGCTGCATTTTACATCCGCTCCAATGGTATTGACTGCACAATTTTTGATGAAAACGAATTACCTGGTGGAAAACTTCAATCGGCTATTTCAGAAGATCTTTTGCCCAAGGAAATCCTCAGCAAAGAAATTACATTAATCAAAGATGCAGGTGTCCGGTTCAGGATGAATACCAGGATTGATCCATCTGTATTCGATGAATTTTTGGTATATTATGATGCTCTCATTTTGGCTGTTGGTAAAAACGCTGAAATCCTTCAGCAGATCGGAATAGAATTATCAGGAAAAGGGGCCAAAGTTAACCGGAACAATTATCAAAGCAACATCCCAAAAGTGTTTGTAGTTGGCAATGCTTACCGGCCTTCTAAAATGGCCATTCGATCGGTTGCGCAAGGGAAAGAAGTTGCCGAGAGTGTAAGTCAGTTTTTGAAAGGTCGAAATATTACAGGAGCAGTTAAGAAATTTAATTCCCGCTTTGGGAAACTGATGCAAAATGAATTTACCGAATATCTTAAAGAGGCCTCAGAAAATGCCCGGCTTCAAGCTATTGAAGGTTTAGCTGCAGGCTATACGATGGAAGAAAGCAAGGCAGAGGCCGCCCGATGCATGCACTGCGATTGCCGAAAACCAGACACCTGCAGGCTTAGAGATTACGCCGATAAATATATGGCCGATCAGAAAAAATATAAATATGGCCAACGAAAAAACATACGAAAAATAACACACCATGATCTGATTGTTTACGAACCCGAAAAATGCATAAAATGCAGCATCTGTATCAGACTTACAGAAAAACACAAAGAAAGGCTGGGCCTTGCTTTCATTGGCAGGGGATTCGATGTACAAATTGCAGTTCCTTTTAATGAAAGCTTTGAACAGGGGCTTGAAAAAGTTGCCATTGAAGTTGCCGGGGCCTGCCCCACCGGAGCCATGGCAATTAAGTAATGGACACAAAACTCTTGAAACTATAAAAAAAACTTCCACATGGCTTAATCAGAAAATATATTTCATTTCTTTATGGCGAAACTTAAGGATATATCTGATGAGGGATATCAAAATAATAAGCAGGTTAATATTGCCAACAATATTTTTATTGTTTTCATTTATTTGTTATTCACAAAGCAAACATAACTGGCCCTATCCCCGTGGAGATCAAAAGCTGAGTGGCTTAACATCTGTAAAATTTCCATTGTCGCCCAAAGTACTTTGGTCTTTTAAAACTGATGGCGAAATAAAATCATCGCCGGTGGTTCAAAATGACACCATCGTTGTAAGTTCAACTGATGGATATGTTTATTGCCTTAACCGGAGTGGACAATTAATATGGAAATTTAAGGGGGAAAATGCTTTTGAGGCATCTCCTATAATATACAACTCTCTGGTTTTTATTGGCGATTTGTCGGGATATTTTTATGCTCTT
>CAYLZH010000183.1:0-10718 GCA_964388245.1 uncultured Bacteroidales bacterium | reverse complement strand
TTCAAAAGAGTTGGGCGACTTATTACTACATATTGTATTTTATGCTAAAATCGGATCTGAAAAAGGAGCTTTCGATATAGCGGATGTAACCAACGCACTGTGCGACAAGTTGGTGTTTCGCCACCCTCATATTTATGCTGATGTAAAAGTGGCAGACGAACGTGAAGTAGCCGATAACTGGGAGGCCATTAAACTTAAAGAGAAGAATGGCAAAGGCGAAAAAAATACGGTGTTGGGTGGTGTGCCTGAATCGTTACCAGCCCTTGTGAAAGCCAATAGGATTCAGGACAAGGCCAGGGGCGTTGGCTTCGATTGGGAAAACCGTTCTCAGGTATGGGATAAGGTAAGCGAGGAGTTCAACGAGTTAAAACAGGAGATTGAAAATCAGGATACCGATAAAACCGAAGAGGAATTTGGCGACCTGTTTTTTTCACTAATCAATGCAGCACGCTTGTACGGAATCAATCCCGAAAATGCCCTTGAACGGACCAACCGGAAATTCATAAAACGGTTTAATTATCTGGAGGAGAAAACTATCCAACAAGGAAATTCGCTTCATGACATGAGCCTTGATGAAATGGACCAATACTGGGAGGAGGCCAAGAAAATAAAATGATTAGGTAATTATAAAAGATCGAAGTGAATATTTATATATAATGATGGTCTCATGAAAAGTACATATTTCTCTGATTTTAAAAACATACTCATCCATGAAAATCTCACATAAAGTTTCTCTTCTGATCATCCTTTTCTCATTAATTTTTCCATATCAATCGGAAGCTCAACTTATTGCTCCTTTCGATTCCAGCAAAGCTACCATCAGTAAGGAATATATTTATTCTTATGGGTATGATATCCGCGATATTTGCGTTTCACCCTTATGTTGGGAAAAAAAGGATTGGCTTATATTTTCTGGAGTTGCTCTCGGAACGGTAGCCCTTTTTTCTGTTGATGAACAGGTTCAAAAATGGTCGCAGGAAAAGCGAAATGCACTGAGTGATAAAATTTCGAGCAATCTTTTCGAACCCTGGGGAACAGGCAAACTTTATAAAAACTATTCAGTATTAACCCTTACTTCAGCCTATCTGACCGGGATTATAACCAAAAACGAACGAACTAAAATGGTAGCCATGGAAGCAACAAGAGCATGGGCCATATCGAGCTTGTTTATTGCTGCTACAAAAGTTAGCTTCGGTCGCTACAGGCCTAACCAGGGTAAAGAGCCGGATTCCTGGCACTGGGTAGGGCCAAATACTAAATCGTATTATTCTTTCGTAGCAGGACATACAATGGCAACATGGGCTACAGCAACAGTTTTTGCCAACAGGTACAGACACAAACCAATAATACCGATTATCTCATACACTATTGCAAGTTTTGCAGGCCTTTCACGTATCCACGACAACAAACATTGGATAAGTGATGTATTTGCCGGGGCAGCATTTGGATGGGCCATTGGCAAGCTGATTGTAATCAGGAATAATTGGGGTGTTCAATTATCACAATCGGCAAACGGCATAGGTCTTAGTTATAGTTTCTAAAATATTATCTTTACAGAAATTAAATACATAAAACCTTAAACAATGAAAAAAGCTTTACTTACACCAGTACTTGTATTGTATATTTTTAGCCTGAATGCACAATATCTAACCAACGTGAATCCTGCTTTCGGATATCAGAATGAAACACTTACCGTAACTATAAGCGGTCAGGATACACATTTTGTCCAGGCAACCGGAACAGTCACTAATCCTACACAGGTTTGGTTAATGCAGGGAGATTCCGTTTCGGTACAGCCTAATTATTCGGCAGTTATCAACAATAATTTACTGTATGCCGAATTCACATTTTCACTTCATCACCCGGTTGGACTTTATGATGTGAATATATTTAGTCAGATTGATAACTTAATTTCTATGACACAATCGTTTGAGCTAAATCCCGATCCCTTTTCAAAGGAGGTTCCATCTATCGAAACCGATGATATAATTTTCCCAAATCCAAGTAATGGTCAGATTACCATCAATCAGGAGAATGGCGAAGCAGTTCGCTTCGAGTTGTTTTCAGGAAATGGACATTTGATCTGTTCTAAGGTATATTCCTCAGGAAGCTTTCAGCAGCATCTCGACTTATCGTACCTGCCAAAAGGATTTTATATCTATCACATGATATCAGCAACTAAAACACGAAAAGGAAAGATTGTTCTTGAATAAAGGAAAGGCATATTATCTATGCCTTCTTCTTTTTACAAGTTGAGCTGCATTTTTTCTTTTTGCTACGATCTTCCGGTTTCTTACAACAATCGGGAAGCTTACTGTATGCTTTACAATTAGCCTTTACACCATCGGCATCGTAACCAAGTTTTGCTATCGATTTTCTGAGTTTTTCAGGATTGGTCCTTTTAGGATTGTAGGTTATTACAACCTCATTTTTCTTAAGGTTTACTTCCGATTTTTTCACTCCCTTTTCAAACGCAAGATGTTCCTCGATTTTTTCCTTGCACATTTCGCATTGCGATGAAACTTTGATAGTAATCTCACTCACATTACTACTCGTTTGTGCCTGTAAACTTAGGCTCCCGAATGTTAGGATTATCAAAATAGAAACTAATTTAAGTGTTTTCATTTTCTGTCAGTTAATTAATATTATAAATTATTTTTTCCTACTGCATAGTATATCGCAAACCAATAAAAAATTTCCTTCCAACAATCGGGCCCCATACCATTGAGGCATCAAAATTGTCACCAAAAGGATTGTCAGCACCGATTATGGGATTTTCCTGAATATACCCGGTCAAATTTTCTCCTCCAAGATACACTGAGAATTTCCTGAATTTCTTTGTAATCTGTGCATGAAGCATCGTGAAAGCAGGTGAAAAGTCGGAATATTCGAGGGTTGATACCTGTTTTAAGGCTTCGGGCAGTCTCGATTTACCATTGTACTGAAGATTAACATCAAATGACCACTTGTAATAATTCGTTGCATATGAAAGGCTAAGCAATGCTTTGAATTTTTTAGTAAATGGTTTCTCGCGTAGTTTCTCATCAATTGTAACCCAAACATCGTTGTATCTGACAGCCGATGTTATTTCAAAGCGCTCAAATGGTTCGACATCTATCCCAATCTGGTAGCTATTGGAATAAGATCGGCCATCGAGATTATAAAAGAATACACTTTGCATGTCTTTATCCATATCAACAACTACCTGGTTAATAAACTCGGTACGATAAAAATCGAGACTTAGGCTCATTATTTTTTCATCTGTAATTGCAAAATCATGAACCAGGTTTGCACCGATATTCCAGGCCTCTTCTGCTTTTAATTCTTCGAGAAGATAGATTTGTCTGGAGCTTGCAAAAATACCGGGATTTTCACTCAATATATTTGCTGTTCGGTAGCCTTTTCCAATCGATGCCCTAATAATGGTTGTACCCGAAATATTATATTTCATATGAAGCCGCGGAGTCAGAAAGTCACTATACAAACTGTTGCGGTCGTAGCGTATCCCTGCAATCAGGTTAAATAGTTCGCCGTTTGAATAATTGTATTCGGCAAAAATACCTGGTACAATTTCTTCGCGCGAAAGGTCAAGCTCTTCAAATATCTCCTGGTAATCATCATAAATGAAACTGAAACCTGTGCTTAAGTTATGATTGGTATTTCTTATTATGGTCCTGAAGATCATGTTTGCATAAAAACTGCCTTGTTTGGCCGAATAGTTACGATTTCCATAATTTGATCCAACATCATGATAGGCGAAATTAGTTATCATACCAATGCTTTGGTTGGGGTTGTTTGGCAAATGAAAACCATTTTTCCCATAAACATCAAAGCGCTGAGTATTGATCCCAATATTATAGCTACCCGGGCTGCCTGCCGTTAAATCTTCATTTGAACTAATATGGCCTCCTGAACGGTCTTCGTTAAAATAAGTAAATCCAAACTGGCCCCGATAATTTTTATTACTGTTGTATTTCCAGCGGTTCATAACATGAACCTGGGTATTTAAAGGGAGATCGATGAAATTATCGTCGTTCAGGTCGTGTTCAATACCATTATGCCCTCCGGTAAAAAATAGTAAAGTGCTCCAGTTTTCATTAAGTTTCCTGGCTGATGTGAGATTTGCTTCCATTCGTCCCAGGTTGTTGGTATATAAATTTATATGCAAGGGATCACTATTGTCAGGCTTTTTATATTCCACATTAATTTGACCGGTTATCGATTCGTAACCATCAATTACCGATGAAGTTCCTTTTGAAACCTGAATAGCATCCATCCAGGTCCCGGGGATATAAGAAATTCCAAAATTAGAGGATAATCCGCGAATCGCCGGTTTCTTTTCAATTAAAATCTGACTATATTTTCCTGCAAGGCCAAGCATCTTAATTTGTTTTGCCCCACTCACGGCATCGGCAAAGCCAACATCAACAGTTGCTGTATTTTCGAAACTTTCGGCCAGGTTACAGCAAGGGAGCTTTTGTAATCCTGCTGCTGTAACCGTTTCGGTTTGGATAGCTGTTGCTTTCGATAAATAGTTACCCTTTTGCCTGTTGAACACAGTTACCTCATCAATTTCAGGATTTTCAACAAGTTTTATATCTAAGAAACCAGGATCAACATCAATCAATAGCGTGTCGTTTTTATAGCCGACATAACTAACCACCAGTTTATTATTTGCTGATGGAGAATACTTTAATTTAAAATATCCATCCTGGTTTGTTGAGGTACCTATGGTTGTGCCCTCCCAGTGAATGTTTGCTCCAATAACCGGGAGATTTTTAGTTTCACCTGATTGTGGGCCGGTCCCTATAACACGGCCTTCAATATATTTGCTTTGGGCCGACAATATTCCAGTGATTCCTATTATTGTCAGCATTATTGATATTTTCTTCATTTTTATTGATTGTTTAAATTTGATAATATTCTTTTCTAATCAAGAATAATAAATCAACAACGAAAACAACCGTTTTGAAGCCAAATGGGTGCATTACCAAGTAAAGGGGGAGAATGGGAATAGCAGTTAGGATTTGTCGATTTTGAATTAAATAAACCATGTGTTGGTTCGTTTAAAACAAAATACAGACTAAAATAGGAATAGTGCTTTTTTTCAGGTTTCTCAGGAAAGATAGTAGCCGATAATTGAAAGAAAGAGGATTTGTCGCTACAAAAATCTTGTTGCTCCCAAATAAAACCGTTGCTAAGGTCTTGAGATGATGAAAAGCTTTCTTCAACATCTTCAGTAGTGCAATGAGAACAGGTACTGATGTTGTGGTGATCATAATCGGGTAGGGGATGTTGATTATTTTCGGGATTATCGCAACAGTTTTCAGGAGCAATATAAAGTGCTGATGAATAATGCGAACTTCCGGAGAAGTGTTTATTGATTAAGATGCCGGCATGAGCCAGTATAACCAGAATCGCAAGTAAAATATTTACAGCTTTTTTTATCAACTCAATTATTTTTATGCAAAAATACAAAAGCAGATATTATTTGGTTTATTTAATCTGAATTCATTAACAGGCTATTAACAAAATTTAAGGTATATTGCAGCAAACAGGTAACTATTGAATCTAATTTCTATAAAACAACGTGCTGATTGCTAAATCATGGAACAAATCTTTTGTCTGAAGAAATAGATGAATTTATTAAATTGATCAAAGACAGAATTATCTGTCCGCATAATTATTTATCTGGTTAATAAAAAAATAACGAAAGTATCAACCTTATTTAAATATCTACGTATTTGGTAAAGTAGTATAATTCTGGGATTGCCCCAGCCATTAACAATGTTCAGTAATGGAAGGAATAAACAACGAAATGAGTGATAAAAGCAAATCATCACTAAACGGTAAACTTACAACAGAACCACGACTCGATGCATCGTTTCTGGAGTTTATTTCAACAGGAATTCGAAGTCCGATAAATACCATACTCGGATTTTCTAATTTACTTGAAGCTCCCAAAATGGAGGATATTAAGCGTGTAGAATATGCGAATATTATCTATAACTCTTGCTCGAACCTGTTGAACCTGCTCGACGACTTTGTTGAAATTATCCGCATTGAAACCGATCAGATCGAATTGGTAAAAGGAGAATGTCAGATAAATAAAATTCTTACGGAGCTTTACATTGCCTTTAACGAAAAAAGGAAAAAACTAAGCCTGAAGTATGTCGAATTAATCCTGAATAAAGATAACATAAGCGATAACCTGATAATTGAGGCCGATCGTTTCAGGATTAGGCAGATAATGTCGTATTTACTTGATAATGCATTAAAATACACCGACATCGGTTCAATAGAATTTGGATACAAATATACTTCTGATAACAGGCTTCAGTTTTATGTAAAAGACACCGGAATTGGTATTGCCGAAGATAAGATCGATTTTGTGTTCGGAAAATTTAACCAGATTAAACATCGTGAAAACCTGCGAAACTCAGGGATGGGGATCGGGTTGTATAATGCCCGGAAACTGGCCGAAACCCTTGGCGGCCAAGTGTGGGTTGAATCTTTTCATGCAAAGGGCTCAACATTTTTCTTTGAAATTCCGATGGTTCGACTGAATGTGTCGGCTAAACAAATTATTCCGACACATGTTGACGATGAACATTTCAACTGGAAAAACAAAACAATCCTTGTAGCCGAAGACGAACGTTTAAATTTCAGGTTACTCCAGGAGATACTATCGAAAACTAAGGCCCGGATCATAAGTGTTCAGGATGGCAAGCATGCAGTCGATATATGTTTGTCGAATCCCCGCGTCGACCTGGTTCTTATGGACATTCAAATGCCCATTATGGATGGCTATGAGGCAACACGGAAAATAAAGCAATCGCGGCCTGATTTGCCCATAATTGCTCAAACGGCCTATGCCCGGGCAGGAGAAAAAGAGCGTAGCCTTGAAGCAGGATGCGATTCATATGTATCAAAGCCAATTGATGCAAAAATCTTATTAGCCAAAATCGAACACTATTTTAATGCTTCTGACACAACGGAATAATAACAAGAACACAATGCGTAAAACAATGGATATAAGGAAAAAAAGGCTATACTCGTTAATAGGCCTTGCAATTATTTTAATTTTAATATTGTTGCTTCCGTTCGAGATACCCTATTCGATTAAGGTTCTTGCCAGGATCTACCCTCAACAGGAGTGGAGCCTTAAGCGTGATCCGAGCGGAACCTTTTTCAGCGAGATGACCAATAATATGACTGGTTTTAAAAACGAGTTTACCAATTATGAATTCGAACGGGGCGATATTGCTAATATTCATATCAATAATAATTTACAGCCAAATAGTTTTGTACGAAAAGGCGATACAATAGCACATATCTCATCATTGTTGCTGAAAGAGCAAATTGCTAATCTGAAAAATGAATTACAAATTGAATATGCCAATCTTGAAGCATCAAAGTCTGGCTCGAAAATAGCCGACATTAAGGTTATCGAAGAAGAACTGGACCTTGCACGACAAAAGTATAATCAGACAAAGCGAAAATTCAACAGGATTAATACACTTTTCAGCGATAGTATTATCCCTGATGAAACATTCGAAACTACCGAAGATAATATGAAGGTGGCCGAAATCGAAGTGAAAATTTTAGAGCGACGACTTACTGCTGCCAAAACCGGCCAAAAACCTGAAAGTATCAATCTGATTTGGGCTAAAATAAATTCACTCGAACAGCAAATCCGACACCTGCAAAACAGGCAGTTAAATTACTCTATAATATCGCCTCTTTCCGGTATGGTTGATTTTAACGAAAGTAACAACGACCTGATTAGAATAAGTACTGCACAAAAGTATATTGTTTCAGCTCCTATTAAAGTGGGGAACCGAAAATACATTGACACTAACACTCGTCTTGACATGAATATCTCCGGTTTAGACAGTGCAATTGTAGCAGAAAATCTTAAAGTTGAAAATATAGTCGGCGTTGTAAACAACAAACAAGTTGTAATGATTAAGGCTCCACTTAAATTGAATCCCGGCATCGTAACACCTGGAATGGTTATAGAATGTACAGTAGTTTGCCAACCAGTATCATTAATTGAATATTTTACACGATCAACAAAAATTATTTTTTAAATGCCTCTTCGATCAGAAATAAAATACATAGTGCCGAATTACAAAATGGACATCCTTCGTGAAATGATTACGCCATTTGTCGAACTCGATAAATTTGCACGTGGCAGAGTAGGAAATCATTATACAGTAAAAAGTATTTATTTTGATTCACCACAATTCGATTTCTATACAGAGAAGATCCACCACGAGAAACACAGGAAAAAAGTAAGGCTCAGGGGATATAACGACGAAAATCCGACGAACACGGTTTTCATGGAAATCAAACGAAAGTACGAAAGCCCCATTTTTAAAAACCGGGCTCCTATGGAGTACCAGCAAGCATTGGAAGTAATTGCCGGAAAACAGGTTGAAGATTTTATAACCAACACAAAAAAGTTCCCTGATGCAACAGGAAATGCAAAACGTTTTATGTACCTGATGTTTAAGCGTCACTTGCGCCCCGTTGTAAATGTAATTTATGAACGTGAACCATATCTTGGAAAACACAACGGGACAATCAGGGTAACTTTTGATAAGAATCTCAGAAGTTCTCCTTATCCAACTGTTAATGAGTTGTACCAGGAAAAAAGAATCAGATATGCGTTAAAAGATCATTTCATCCTCGAAGTAAAATACAACGACTATTATCCCTCATGGATGAAACCAGTAATTGGCACTCTCGGACTGATGAAACAGCCCGCCTCGAAGTATACAATATGTATCGACTCCCACAACATGCTCAATAAACTGCCATCAATAGCAGGTTTTACATACGCGCGATTTAACAGTAATAATAATCAATATCAATATAATTAATCATGTTTAACGATTTTTCAGGATTAGACTTATTTCCGGTAACCGGCATCGAAGTATTCTACAACATATGCGTTGCTTTGGTTTGCGGTTTAATTATTTCCTATGTATACAGGCTGGTATACCGGGGTCCCAGCTATTCCATAAGCCTTGTTAACTCACTGGTAATATTAACCATGATAACATCGATAGTGTTGCTCGTAATAGGAAACAACCTTGCCCGGGCCTTTGGATTAGTTGGCGCCATGTCGATTATCAGGTTTCGTACTGCTGTGCGCGATGTGCAGGATATAGTATTCATTTTTCTGGCACTTGCTGTTGGAATGGCTACTGGTGTTGGGCTGACGATGATTGCAATTATCGGGACTATTTTTGTGAGTCTTATAATTGTAATCCTAACAACCATTAACTGGGCCCATCCGCGAAAAAGAGAATACCTTTTGCAAATATCCTACAATGCATCGGACGATAACGAAATGAACATGACCCAGATTCTTCGAAAATACTGTAAGAACCTAAAACTTGTTAACCTTAAAAACATAGGTTATGCCGATGAAATTGAGGCTTATTATCATATTATGATGAAAGACATACAACAAAGCGAGGCCATGGTTAGCGAACTAAATAAACTGGATGATGTTTTTAATATTAATCTTTATTTTGATGAAGACGATTCCAATGCCCCTACATAAAATTATTCGTGATTAGTGATTAATAATTATTGAATGATGCAAAAATACTGATAGAATTTCTGATGAGAAAACCCGGTGGAATAATGTTCAATTTAATATCTTTTATCATAATGGTTTCTATTCTTGCTTGCGAAAAGAATGAAACCTTTCCGAAATTAAGCCTTTCCAAATCGGTTGATTTATATATAATCGAACCTTCGGGATTATGCCTTGCAAAGGAAGGAAAGTCTCTTTATGTTGCCAGCGACGATGACAACCGAATTGTTGAGATTAACCTCGATGGTGAATATATAAAGCAGATTGTAATTGGTAAAGCCGATTACGAGGGCATTACTGTCGATCCCGCAACCGGATCAATCTGGCTTGCCGATGAACAAAACCGCAGGCTTGTTAATATCGATACAATGGGTGATTTTATTATGAATGTGCAGGTGCCCGGCTCCAATAATATAAATAGTGGTATCGAAGGTATTAGTTATAATCCGTCTAAAAAGGAGTTTTATGTACTGATTGAAAAAGATCCGGGTAAGCTATTAATTGTTGATTCGCTTTTTAATATCACGAATACCTTCCAGTTAAGTTTTGCTGAAGATTATTCAGGGTGCTTTTATGATGCCGATGATAATGCCTTATGGATTGTAAGCGAGCAATCAAAAGTATTGGCCAAATGTAACCTTGAAGGAATACCTACTCAACGATATACCTTCGATGAAGATGAGATTGAAGGAATTGTTTATACAAACGAATCGGTTTATCTTGTTAGTGACAGTCAAAACAAATTATTTATCTATGATTTCGAGTATTGATCGTTTCAGAAAATAAAACATTTGTGTTCTGAAAAAATATTTGTGGATCATATATCAGTTTTCAATGCTTGCTTTCTATATTAAAATTATAATTCCTTTCGTATCAGTATATCCGGTAGGGATATCATAAATTAATCGCAGTATTCACTAAATTTCCATAAGGTGACGAAAATGTAGAGCATGTCGAGCTTTGCTGGATTACTACGACTTAGCTGTGCTCAATTATTAGTATCAATATTGGAAGTGAGACTTAGGCGCTATCGGAGATGGCAATTATTCTTCAAGCTTTGAAAAGTCTTCTGCCAGGGATCTATCTTCAATAAAATCGTAGAGGC
>CAYLZH010000182.1:0-10789 GCA_964388245.1 uncultured Bacteroidales bacterium | reverse complement strand
GCCACAATATCATTGGAGATTTTTATGCATATCTGGCAAGTATTCCTGGCAATATAAAACATATCAGGACCTATCATTCGCTGGGAAACAGGAAAAAATGGAAAAGACGGGTTACGCGGTTTTTATTAAACCGGCATACGATAAATATTGCTGTTAGCGATAGTTTTAAGGAACAACTCATTAGCTACTATAATCCAAAACGGATCGATAATTTCAAGACAGTATATAATGGTATCGATTTTAGGAGGTTAAAACCAGGCAATTCTGATATTCGAAACGAACTGGGAATTCCTGAGGGAGAATTATTATTTGGAATGGTAGGCAATTTTGTTCATGTAAAAGATCAATTGACAGTGTGTAAAACAATGAAGATCATAAAGGATAATGGAATCAAGGCACATCAGATATTTGTTGGAACCCACAATGGGACCGATATTTATTTCCTGAAAGATTGTATCGATTACTGTAAAAGAAACGATTTGATGAATAATGTTCATTTTATTGGACTCCGCACTGATGTTCAGGATATCCTTTCGCAAATTGATGTTTTTGTTTTTAGCAGCCTGCTCGATACTTTTGGTATTGCTTTAGCCGAAGCCATGGCCTTAAATGTTCCTTGTATAAACTCAGATATTAAACCCTTACTTGAGATCAGTAAAAATTGCAGTTATACTACTTGTTTTAAAACTGGCGATGAATTCGATCTATATCAAAAGATTTGTTCATATATCGAAAATAGATCAGAATTTATTGATAAAGCTCTAAAAGCCAGAGAATTTGTCCTTACGAATTTTTCAATCGACAATCATATAAATCGAAGTATCGGGCTTTATAAAAAGACATTGTTGGAATCCTGAAAAATGTAATAGCCTTAACAATTTTTTGACAGGTATTAATTTATTCAATATCTTGTCAGGGTAAAATAAATGCTCTTATGAAAACAACGGATATTCTTGTGTTTTAAAGGAACTGCCTGAATTACTTCAAGTTGGCATCTTATCTTATTTCCTTAGTTCGAGGGCATTTTCCATTAATTAATTTTAATCATTAAACTTTAGGAGGAATTATTATGAAACTTTTTGATCAATGTATTGATGTGAAGTTAAATGTGGTACGAACACCACAAAATTTTCGACATGAAAAATGGAAAGGCAAAAAGAGTAAATTAGTAAAACGAAAACGACAATGAAAAACAAACAGATAAAAATATTATCACAAAGAGTTAATCAACTTTTTAAATCTGTTCTTGAAGCTGTTTCAGGAACCGAAAAAGACTTCACAACAGGAAGCCTGAGCAAGGCTATTTTTCTACTTTCGATACCAATGGTACTCGAAATGATTTGGGAATCATTATTTGCAATTGCTGATATTTATTTCGTATCAAGACTTGGGGCTGAAGCTGTTGCAGCCGTTGGAATTACCGAATCACTGATTACAATTGTTTACTCCATTGGAATTGGTTTAAGTATGGCAACCACAGCAATGGTTAGCCGAAGGATAGGTGAAAAAAATCCTGATGCAGCAGCGCGAACTGCATTTCAGGGAATTCTTGCAGGGGTGTTCGCTTCACTGTTTATTGCTATTCCGGGAGCCATATACGCTCCTGATTTGCTTCGGCTTATGGGCGCCTCGGATATAATTGTAGAAGAATTATGGGGCTACACTGCAATTATGTTAGGTGGTAATGTTGTTATTATGCTGCTATTCATAATTAATGCAGTTTTCCGGAGTTCAGGCGATGCTTCGATTTCCATGCGGGTTTTGATGGTTGCCAATATCATTAATATTATCCTCGATCCTTGTTTGATTTTTGGTCTGGGCCCATTTCCTGAATTAGGAATCGAGGGTGCAGCTATTGCTACCAATACAGGCCGGGGGCTTGCCGTAATATACCAGTTTTACCTGCTATTTTCGGGTAAGAGTAAACGGATTTCCATTAAACGGCAGCATTGTATTCCCGATTTTAAGCTGATGAAAAAACTGGTTAAAGTTTCATTAGGCGGGATTGGACAAATTATAATTGCCACATCGAGCTGGATTGGGCTGGTAAGAATTATTTCTGTGTTTGGGAGCGATGTTGTAGCGGGCTATACAATCGGGATAAGAATTATTGTTTTCTCAATCCTTCCATCATTAGGAATCAGTAATGCAGCTGCAACACTGGTTGGACAAAACCTTGGTGCCGAAAAATCAGACAGGGCTGAACAATCAGTATGGTTAACCGGAAAATTTAACATGCTGTTGTTGGGGGCGATAGGATTATTATTTATTAGTTTTCCCCGAATTTTTGTTGAAATCTTTACAACAGAACCCAGCGTCATTGCAAGTGCATCAATGTGCTTACGGATTGTGAGCATTGGATTTATTGCTTACGGATTTGGTATGGTTCTGATCAATTCATTCAACGGGGCAGGCGATACAAATACACCAACCATAATTAATATATTCTGTTTCTGGCTAATAGAAATTCCGCTTGCATATTTTCTTTCGATCTATTTTAACTGGGGCGAAAGCGGTGTTTTTATCTCAATTGTAGTTGCCGAAACTCTAATGACTATAATGGCATTTATCCTGTTTAAAAGAGGAAACTGGAAATTAAAACAAGTTTAATATAAAAAGAACCGGTGAAATACTCTTATTCACCGGTTCTTAATTGTTCTTTATGTTATAAAAATTACTTATCTATTTTTGATATGATTCGAGTGGAGGACAGGAGCAAACCAGGTTTCGATCGCCAAAAGCATCGTCGATACGGTTAACAGCCGGCCAGAATTTATTGTCCCTGATCCATTCGAGTGGAAACGCTGCTTTTTTTCTGCTATAATTATGATCAAAATTATCGTCGGTAATAACATTCACATTATGAGGAGAATTCTTCAGAACATTATCTTCAGCATCGGCCTTGCCATCTTTTATTTCCATCATTTCAGAATAGATTGTCTTTAAGGCTTCGATAAAACGGTCGAGTTCTTGTTTCGATTCGCTTTCGGTTGGTTCTACCATTAAGGTGCCATGAACAGGGAATGAGAGGGTAGGAGCATGAAAACCAAAATCCATAAGGCGTTTGGCAATATCAGCTTCAGAAATGTTGGCAATACCTTTAAAATTTCTGCACTCAAGAATCATTTCATGGGCTACGCGGTCGTTTTCGCCTGTGTACAATATTTCATAATAATCCTTTAATTCTGATGCCAGGTAATTTGCATTCAGAATTGCTATTTCGGTAGCTTGCCTTAGCCCTTTTTTACCAAGCATTTTTATATAAGCATGTGTAATTACCAGAACGCCGGCACTACCAAAAGGAGCTGCTGCCACAGCCTGCACAGCTTCAGATCCGCCTGTATTAATTACTGGATGCGAAGGTAGAAATTCGACAAGAGGTTTAGCAACGCAGATAGGGCCGACTCCCGGTCCACCACCTCCATGAGGTATAGCAAAGGTTTTATGAAGGTTCAGGTGGCAAACATCAGCGCCTACGCTGCCGGGATTTGTCAAGCCAACCTGGGCGTTCATATTGGCACCATCCATATAAACAAGGCCACCGTTTTCATGAATTATATCGCACATTTCAATAATGCCCGATTCGAAAACACCATGTGTTGAAGGGTAGGTAACCATGAAAGCCATTAGATTATCCTTATTTGTCCCAGCCTTTTTTCGCAGGTCATCAATAGAAATATTTCCTTTTTCGTCGCAATCTACGACAACAATTTGCCCTCCTGCCATAACTGCACTGGCAGGGTTTGTTCCGTGTGCTGAGGATGGTATCAGAATAATATTCCTGTGTCCCTGATTATTCTTTTCATGGTATTTTTTAATCACAAGTAATCCGGCATATTCGCCTGCAGCTCCTGAATTTGGTTGCAGCGACACCCCGGTAAATCCCGTTATTTCGGCAAGGTCTTTTTCCAGTTCGGCAAACATTTCATGATATCCATTTGCCTGGATACGTGGTACAAAAGGATGTAATGAACCAAACTCGGGCCAGGTAACCGGAAGCATTTCAACAGCCGCATTTAATTTCATAGTACACGATCCGAGCGAAATCATCGAATGGGTTAGTGAAAAATCTTTGCGTTCAAGTTTTTTAATATACCTCATCATCTCGGTTTCAGAGCGGTATTTCATAAACAGCTCGTGTTGCAAAAAATCACTTGTACGCAGGAAATCTTTATCAATGTAAGATTTTAGGCTAAGGCAATTAGGCCGTTGAAAGGATTTATTATTGGCTAAGGCAAAAATTTCAATGATCTCAAAAATATCATCAGGAAGAGTTGTTTCGTCAATTGAAATGCCTATTAATTTCTCGGAGATATATCTTAGGTTAATTTCATGTTCCAGTGCAATGCTTTGGATATTGCATGCCTTAAGATGTTCCGGTAATTGGATTTTAATGGTATCGAAAAAGTTTTTGTTCTCCTGGTTATATCCTATTTTATCAAGTTCGGATGCCAGAAATCCAGCCAGGCTATGAATTTTTCTTGCAATAATTTGCAATCCGTCTTTACCATGATAAACAGCAAACATTCCTGCCATCGATGCTAATAAGGCCTGGGCCGTACAAATATTTGATGTTGCCCTTTCGCGTTTAATATGTTGCTCGCGAACCTGTAATGCCATTCTCAGAGCTGGCATTCCGGTTCGGTCTTTTGATACCCCTATAATCCTTCCCGGAATATTCCTCTTGAATTTTTCTTTTGTTGCAAAATAGGCGGCATGGGGCCCACCATAGCCCATCGGAATTCCAAAACGTTGTGTTGTTCCTACCACAATATCGGCTCCCCATTCGCCTGGCGGTGTAATCATTGCCAGACTTAGGAGGTCGGCAGCAACGGCTAAAAGGATTCCTTTGTCATTCAATTGACCTGCAAACGAACGGTAATCTGAAACACAACCATCGCCGGCCGGAAATTGTACAAGTGCTCCGAAAAAGTTATCGTCAATTATGGCATTGGCCCAGCTTCCATGAACCAGTTCGATGCCCAAAGGAAGTGCTCTGGTTTTAACCACATCAATGGTTTGAGGAAACATGTTGTCGTCGATAAACATTTTGATTGCCCCTGCTTTTACTTTTGCCCTGGGCCGAGAATTAAACATCATGATCATGGCTTCGGCGGCAGCTGTAGCTTCATCAAGAAGTGATGCATTGGCAATTTCCATTCCTGTTAGCTCAATGACCATTGTCTGATAGTTCAATAATGCTTCGAGCCTGCCTTGTGAAATTTCGGCCTGATAGGGAGTGTAAGATGTATACCAGCTTGGATTTTCGAGTATGTTTCGTTGGATTACAGCCGGTGTAGCTGTATTGTAATAACCCATGCCAATGTATGTTTTATAGATTTTATTCTTCTGGGCTATTTTACGGATCTTCTGAAAATATTCGTGTTCGCTGATGCCTTCCTGAAGGTTCATCTCATCTTCAAGTCTGATGGATTTGGGAACAGTCTGGTTAATTAGTTCATCAATTGATGAAACACCCACAGAATCAAGCATTTCACCAATTTCATGATCCCTGGGGCCAATATGTCGTGAAGCAAAATTATTATTAGTCATTATCTGAATTTTATAAGATTAATACTAATTTCAGTTTTGTGCGAAAGTAGAAAAAATCTACAACCAAAATCATGTTAAAAATCATTAGAATAAATGATATTCAGCCTGGAGAAGATACTGTTTTTATATTTTTTTCAATTTGTACCGTAATCATGAAAAATTGTATTTTTACTAACTTAAATAGATAGAAATTGCAATCCATGGCAAGAGATAAACAGTCGCAAAACATAATAGGATTTAACGAGGAGCTTGAAATACTAAGAAAAGAGTCACAAGCACTTATTGAAAAATGGGAGTTTATATTAGAAGACCTTACTGCGGTAAATCTATTTTTTAACGGGGTTGTTAACGAGTTCAGTACACTTATAGATTCGATTTTTGAAATGTGGGACGAGATGGAGGGAGGACTGGATATGCCTGAAATGTCGAACCTTAAAAACCTGTTGAAATCACAAATTCAGGGATTTAAAAACAGCATACCCGATTCAATTGATTTCGAACAATTCAAGAAAGATGAGGAAGAACAACGGCAATATTTCGAAAAACGTGAAAAAAGCTTTCTTGATAACTTTTTTGCATACCGCGATAATCCGGACCAGCAACTACTAATCCACAGGAATTATAATGCTGAAATTAAAAATGATATTGATAAACTAAAGAATCAGGGGGCTGAAAACCGGGCATTTTTAACCAGAATCAGTAACGAACTGATGATGCCAATCAATTCATTTATGGGCTTTTCCGACAGCCTCTTTATGATGAATTCTCCTGATGAGGTAAAGGGTTTGTTTGAATCCATTAACCAATCTGCGCGAAATTTCTCAGGATTATTGAACGACTATACCCTCTTTAAAGAAATAAGGGACAAGTCGGTATACCTTAGAAAGGCAGATTTCAATTTCCAGGACGAACTTATTGAGATAATTGAGAAATATAGTGCCAGGGCGCAGGATCAGGGAATGGAATTATTTTACAACATCGATCAGGCTGTGCCAAATAATATTATCAGCGATAAAAAAAGGATCGTACAGATAATCAGTCTGATACTTGAAAATTCATTTCTGATTACAACTCTGACCAATAAAATTGAGGAAAAAAGCGGTGGCAGGATTAACCTGGAACTAAAACCTGTGGACAATCAGAGCAATATTCTCCGGATTTCTGTAATTGATTATTCTGTAAAATTTAAAAAAAGCCGGTTAAACGAAGTGCATCAATATTACTCCTATTATCATCATTTGGCTCCTTATGCTGGTCTTAAGCTAAAAATTATTGCTGGTCTTGCAGGCATCATTGATAGTAAACTTTGCCTGGAAAGCAATAATGACCGGAACAGTTTTTATTTCGATTTGAAATATGATAGTTTGTAAATCTCTGCGAATTAAGTAATTGTAAGCCCACATCATAAGATGTTTACCTCAGGTTCAAGTGAAATTCCAAACTTTTTATAAACATCGTTTCTGATATCTTTTGACAGCCTGGCGATTTCCGTACCTGTTGCCTTGCCATAATTTACCAGAACAAGTGCCTGCTTGTCGTAAACTCCGGCATCACCTATGCGCTTTCCTTTCCAACCACATTGGTCGATTAACCATCCGGCTGCGAGTTTAATTTTATCCCCTGCACGAAAGGTTGGTAAGTCTTCACATTGCTCTTTCAATTGTCTGGCCTGATCGACCGAAACCTCAGGATTTTTAAAAAAGCTACCGGCATTTCCTATTTTTTCAGGATCAGGTAATTTACTGTTCCTTATGCTGATGATTGCCTGCCTGAGGATTTTTATATTTATTTCAGAATCTTTTGGCAATGTATCTTTGATTGTTCCGTAAGAGAGATTCAGGGATCCATTCTTTGTCAGATTAAAGTATACTTCAGTAATAATATACCGGCCTGCTTCCTTTCTTTTAAATATACTCGACCGGTATCCAAACCTACAATCATTATTTGAAAAAAACACAACATTACCCGATGCAATCTCAACAGCTTTTACTTTCTCGATGCAGTTACAAACTTCCATACCGTAGGCGCCAATGTTTTGTATTGGGGCAGCTCCCACACTACCAGGAATAAGGGATAAATTCTCGGTACCAAACAGATTATTGTTAACAGCCCATGCAACAAAGTTATCCCAAATCTCGCCTGCTGCAACTTTAACCAACACTTTGTTCTTTGTTTGATTGATAATATGAATGCCCTTATTCTGAGGATGAATAATTAATCCATTAAAATGACCTGTGAAAAGAATATTGCTGCCACCTCCCAGAACAAAAATCTCCTGCTTTGCCTTATTCTGAGTTTGGAGGAATTTGATTAATTGTTGCTCATCAGTAAAACAAAAAAAACGATCGGCTTTTACATCAATTCCAAAGGTGTTGTAATTTAGAAGTGAGAAATTTGAGTGTTCAGCTTGCATATCATTTTTTTAAGGAAAAATATTGAACTCCAATGCTAAAGCTTGTGTATTTGTAGTCGTTGATACCTTGCTGAAAACAGAATTTTAAATTATATTTTCCGTATTTTTTCAACATTTGAAACCGGTATACAAATGGCTGGTCACCATCGTACAGGTAGGGTTTTTCAGAAATTTTGACTACAGGTTCGTATTTATAACTTATATAGCCATAGTATCCACAAATTTGATTATGAATCTCAAAATTATTCTTGTTCACCTGTAAGCCAATAGCTGCTGCGGGTGCATCGTTTTGCAAATATGCAGTCATATTAGTTTGCCAGTTGTAAAAACCAATCGATCCATACCAACGCATTTCATCGAATAAATCAGGGCTGCGAATATTTTTTCCAAAATTCAAATAGAAATAATATGCCGGATGATCTGTATAGCGGGCATCATCGAGCCTTCCGCCCGAGGTAGTTTTGCAGAACATCTCGAGTGTTAAATCCGGAAATTTCTCCCTGTCTTTTGTAAGTTGAATGATTGTGCCAAAAACAAAATCACCTACGACCAATCCCTTTGGGTCTTCGTTCCTGATTTTTCGTTGATCACGTATATCCGCTGATAGATTGTAATATTCTATGGGGATAAAGCTAAGTTCAATAGCCACTTTGTTTTTGGCAAACGGATGATAGTATTTCAGAAACAAATTTCCCGTATTATCGCCTTTGGAAAAATGGCAGGTCCCCATCATTTCAAAATAGGGTTCATTTCTGATAGTCCCATCTCTTAACTCAGGAACAGGCAGGGCATTCGGGCCAAAATATCCGGGAGAAATAATCAGATATCTTGTCCAGTGCGTATATCCATTCCAATCTACAAGGTCGTTCCATGAATATTCATCCTGAGAATTTCCTGAAAAACAGAATATCAAATTGACAAATATTAATATGATAATTTTTGTAAGCTGGTGCATTTCGCTATGAATATTAAGACAGATATTGGTATTTATGTTTATTGAAATTTGTACTGAATTTAATTAAACAAAAAGACAGGCCTGATTTCAGACCTGCCTTCATTATCTGGTAGTTAATTAAGCAAGTAAGTTGCGTTCTATTTCTTTAACATCGCCCTTGAACTTTTTGTCGGTTTCAATTAAGTTCGAAACAGTCCGGCAGGCATGTAATACTGTTGCATGGTCTTTGCCTCCAATTTGTGAACCTATCGACGAAAGTGAGTGTTTAGTCATACTCTTGGAAAAGAACATAGCGATTTGTCTGGCCTGTACAATTTCCCGCTTTCTTGTTTTTGCCTGAAGGGCTTCAAACGGAAGCTGAAAATAATCACATACCACCTTCTGAATATAGTCGATGCTGATTTCCCGCTTTGTACTTTTGATCAATTTTTCAATCAGGTCCTGCGCAAGATCAAGTGTTATTTCTTTCTTATTTAGGGTAGATTGTGCTAATAGTGAAATCAGTGCTCCTTCAAGTTCCCGAACATTATCTTTTATGTGTGTGGCGACAAACTCAAGGATATCATCGTTTAATTCAATCCCATCGTTGTATATTTTTTTCTTTAGAATTTTCAGGCGTGTTTCGAAATCGGGAATTTGTAAATCGGCCGATAGGCCCCATTTAAACCTTGATATCAGCCGTTGCTCAATCCCGTCTAATTCTACCGGCGATTTATCCGAAGTTAATATCAATTGTTTTTTCGATTGGTGAAGATGATTAAATATCTGGAAAAAAATTTCCTGGGTTTTTTCTTTTCCGGCAAACTCGTGTACATCATCTAAAATCAACACGTCTATCATTTGATAGAAGTGAAGAAAGTCATTTGAATTATTGTTGCGGACCGCATCGACAAATTGTGTGCGGAATTTGGTGGCTGCAACATAGAGTACAGTTTTATCAGGATAACGTTCTTTTACTTCGATACCAATTGCCTGGGAAAGGTGGGTTTTACCCAAGCCTGAATCGCCATAAAGAAACAATGGATTAAATGCTGTACCTCCCGGATCGCTTGCCACAGCATAACTTGCCGAGCGTGCTAGTTTATTGCAATCGCCTTCTACAAAATTACCAAACGAATGATCAGGATTTAGTTGTGGCGAAATTTCAAGTTTCTTGAGTCCGGGAACAATAAACGGATTCTTTATCACTGTATCATCCGATGATATAGGCATCGAAACAGGTTGATTGGTTAATCCTGAACTGTTTTTTGTGGGGATTTTTACGGTGTATGGTTTTTTATTTGAAAATGAATTGTTCTCGACAACTATATTATACTCGAGTTTACCTTCGGGTCCTAATTGTTGTTTAATGGTTTTGCGTAATATATCGATGTATTGTTCCTCAAGGTATTCGTAAAAGAAGGGGCTTGGCACTTGAATGGTAAGAATTTTATTATCGAGCCTGATTGGCACGATTGGTTCAAACCATGTACGGTAGCTTATTGATGGTACATTATCCTTTATTATGTTTAGACAATGATCCCATACTTCCTGGTAACTTCTTTGCATTCTAAGTTGATTAAAATAGGTTCAATTCGGTCAAATTCCAAGCAAATTTTGTGAAAAAAAATAGAATAAAAAAATGCTTCAACTATTGATATTTAAATTTCTATTCTATTGTTTTTATTTTCAGTTATATAATTTTTTATTTTTTTTAATATTTATGTAACATTCTGTTAACCAGCCTTGTGTAACTTTGCCTGCATCGTAAATATGTGTAAGGAAAGGATTTACATCATGTATTGGAAGTAATGATTTACCATCCGGAAATATTTTAACTCAAGTTTCGCAGTTCCAAAAGTACTGTAATTGTTTGATTTCATAAAATC
>CAYLZH010000181.1:736-10826 GCA_964388245.1 uncultured Bacteroidales bacterium | reverse complement strand
ATTTCAATCAGTGCAGATTTGGTAGAATTTGTTATCCCGATAACAATTGCTATTACTGCAGTCTCAAATTTCTTTCAACGAACCGATAAATTTTCAAAATCGTTGCATGGATTTAAATACTTTGTAGCCATGGTGTTTGGGTTAGTGCACGGATTGGGTTTCTCGAACTACCTGAGGGCAATGCTTAGCACCGAAGATAATATACTTAATCCCTTATTCGCTTTTAACATTGGTGTAGAGATAGGGCAGTTGTGTATTGTTCTTGCCATTCTTATTTTGGCCTGGGTATTCAATCGCTTGTTTTTTGTAAAGCCGCGTGAATGGAACCTGGTGCTTTCTGGTGCAGGACTGGGAATTTCGCTGGTATTAATTTTTGAGCGGTGGCCTTAACGATAAAAAGGGAGACCAGGGCCCCCCTTTTTTAAGTCGAAGTTTTTTCCATTTTCTGATAAGATTTAAGCAACTATAACCGCAATCTTAAAATCACTGACATATACTGCTTACAAGGGAAAAAGTTTCTTTAACAATGTGAAAGATTTTATTTTTTTTTCAGCCGCTTTTCCGCGATTGTACAAGGGTTTGGTTACTTACGACTTATGAAATTTGAAAACGAAAAACCCGGACACAAATGCCCGGGTTATTTTTTAACAATTCATACTGAAATGTGGAATTATCAGATTTTTTGGATAAGTTTTACTATGCTTTTATCCCTGCTTTTTAGCTGAAGGAAATAATTACCGTACGAAAGATCGCCCGAATTGTATTCAATTTCATATTTCCCTGCTATATAAAATTTCCTTGTAATAACTTCAATTGTCCGTCCGAGTTCATCGATAATCGATATTTCGGTTAAGCCATCAGATGGAATATTAAAACTGATAATGGTAGTATTTGAAAATGGGTTGGGATAATTATTGATCCTCAACGCATGATTTTCTTCAATAATGGTAATTTTTCCGGCAATAGCGATGCTGTTTTCTTCATACTTTCCATTGCCTTCCAGCCACTCTTCTACCATTAGCTCTGATGATCGTCCGGTTGCATGGTGCCAAACTTCAAGATGGAAATCCTCATTAAGATTGAGCGATGATTTGTGTATGTGAAATTCATCATTCCCCCATGCAGTTATAGCAATATGATCGCCTGTATAAACACCTGCACCTACAAGTTTCCTGTTGCTTGTATACACCCCAACTTCATCATTTGGCCCGATGTCAAACATCCATGCTTGCTGTGGAATCCCGATTGTCATATTCGAACCTGACCTCACAGGTGCAGGATAAAATGTAGGTTGTGGATTATTAATAAAACTTTTTGTGAAACTCACATTATTTCCCGGATAATAATAATTTGCAATGTTGTTCATTTTAATCTGATATCCTTTACCCGGGATCATGTTTCCAATCTGGTTTATGTTAAAATCCGGCCAGTACACATATCCCATTTCTTCTTTAAGGATTTCGATCATGTTATTGATTGGGCTCATTAATTCGTCGACAGGAGCCCCGGATCGTCTTAAATAGCCCAGGTAATAGAATCCAGGCATTAAAAGTACAGGATGCACCTGGGGATCAACAGCATGGCCATATACAATTAGAACATCCTGGGAAGTAGTATAATACAAATACGACTCTCCAACAGCATGGTTGCCAATGGCGTTGTAGCCACCAAACATGGTAGTGAATACATTGCCCTGGTAATCTTTCACAATAACTATATTATTGATTACATCACTAAGCAGGTCCCCAAAATCGATGGAGGTGTTGATGTAGCTTGAAAAGATTCCCCATCCTGCTACCAAAGGAATTTCCTGTCGTTCAAGAATGGAAATGGAGTCAGAATCGATACAATGATAGTCACTAACGGTCAGTGAATAAGTTCCATAATCCTCAACAATAAGGTATTGATCGGTGCTGCCGGTGTTCCACAAATATGAGTGGAATGTACCGGGATCGTAAAAAAGCGTTTCTGGTTGCATTGTGTAGATGGTATCAACGGGGAAAAAAATTTGTGGATCGGCCACTATTATGTCGAACAAAACTTCATCGGTACATGCATAAATATCAGTAACAGTTAAATGATAGGTCCCTCCATTTGAAATTTCAACGTCAACAATATCATTATTCATTGATGAAGAAGTCCAGCTATCAGGTCCTGCCCAGTTATATGATACTATTGAGGACGGGTCCATATCCCTTAATTCGATTAAATAATCTTCGGTTTCTCCAATTGAGTAATCACCACAGGCACTGGTGTTTTCAGCATGCCTTACAACAAATCTTATTAACGTATTTCCAAGTGATGCAGAACCGGGAACCGTTAAGGAGTAGTTATAGGTTGTCGATCCTGATGCATTTCCAACCGCATGAGATTCGTAAGTGTCATCAAAGTCGCCATCTCTGTTCCAGTCGATATAGATACCTGTATAATGGTTTTGGGTAACAGGATTAGTGACCTCAAGCGATAAGGAGTAGGTTGAATCGAGATATAGCGCTTTGAATAATGATCCTGTAAAATCGGAATAATGAGAATAATTACTTGTATGGCTCGAATCATCAAGCTGAATTCTTGAGAAATACTGATCGAAATTAAGTATCGATTGCGATTCACAATAGCCAACCGGCAAGTCACACAGAACATGGCAATATACCTGATCGTAGAGCGCATTAATCTCAATCATTTCACCTGCACAGTATACCTTTTCTGATTCGATAATGGCTGTTGGCCCACAAATATCAATTCCGGTTACGGCATCAAAATCATCCATCGAAGTCATTGTAAATTTGTGATTTGTAAAATCGACCTGGCCAGTTTCGTCCCATACAAATTCTTCCAATGGATTATTAATTGCGCCGGTAATCTGGTTTTCATTGCCAACAACATCATTAACATGATCATAACTAAATGTTGCAGTATATTCAAAATTGCTTATTCCTGATTCAACGAGCTCCCAATATCTGTTAAGATAATTTGTTACATCATTGTTTTTAGGATGTTTCTGATTCTTAAGCCTGACAGCCAGGCTGGCCGAAATAAAAATTCCGGAAGTAAACTCTACCGTAGCTGGCGTATATGACGATGTTGCGCCGAAGTTTCCAAGGGTAAATGTATAAATTCCTGTTTGATCCAATTCCTTGATAAGATAACCATTGCCAGTGGCATCGATAAAATTTGCCGGGTTATCGATCCTCGAAAATCCGGAATTTAGTTTCAGGCTCAGGTCATGGTTGCCGAGAATGAGGGCCCCTTCGGTCAGGACAAGGCTATCCTCAATAATTAAATCCGAAGAGAGTGTACATCCCTGTAGGTTTTTAATTTCTATGATTTGATCGAAACTCCCTCCTGCAACCGGTTGCGGGAGGGCTCCACAGTAGCAAATTTTGCCTGTCCCGTCGATGCTGCCATTTATGATAAGTTCATTTTCGATATTTAAAACACCATTTACAATTATATTGCCCTCGATAGTACATATATTGCGGACATAAATTTCTTTACCTGATGGGATGGCCAGCGTATCGTTCGAATTTATTTGAACATTTTCGAAACGTGTTGGATCTGTCCCACCAATAATGTGCATCCTGTTTTCGTTGAAAGCAACAAGGCCGGTATTGTTAATATCGATAAATACGTCTCCGCTGGAATTCGTCCAGTCGCCGGCGACGCTGATAATCCCATCCGATTTTATTTCGGCATTACTGCTTCCGGGATTTTTATTGGTATAATTTCCTTCATGCCCCTGGATGACAATCTGGGCATTTTCCTCTACTACAATGTTTGCACCTTCGTTTAGTAATCCTTGCGAAATTACAGTCAGGAACGAAAAGAATGATATAGAAATTAATAGTAGCTTTTTCATATGATAGACTTTTTAATTTTCATAAAACAAATTTCAATTATTAACTTGCCAGATAATTAACCTCTGATCTTTTTCCTTCGATAGTTTTTTCCCTGGGGCTGGCATTACTATGATCGGTTTTATGCCATTTTAAGGGCGAGAATAAAAACTCGTAATTTGCCCGAAATCCGGCCCAAAGGTACATTCCCCAATAGATTAGTGTTACTGCAAACAAGTTATGAATCCTGATTTTAATACCCATTGTATTAAAATTCTTTTTGTCGGCCCACATCGAAACAATAAGGCTTGGTACAAGGTTAATAGCCAGTACGATATTAACCAATACAAAGTTTTCGTAAGAGAACGACTGAAACAGGAACAAAATGAAGATGAACGCGAAAAAGAACGGTATAAGATTTCCAACATACATCCTGAGCCAGAAATGATACCATTGTTTGAATGTAAATCCTTTAAACCCAAATTTTCCGCTTATTAGATGTATTATTGAAGTGGTTAACAGTCCCTTACTCCACCGTGTGCGCTGTTTTATCCAGTTTTTCATGGTGCTTGGGCATGCTTCGTGGGTGATGCTGTTCATTAGTTTAATGTCTACATTGTTTTTAATCAGGCGGACAGTAAGTTCCGCATCTTCTGTAACATTAAACGGATCCCAGCCACCAACTTCCTTTAAAGTTTCGGTTGCCAAAAAGAACGAGTTGCCACCCAGTCCAAAGGGGATACCCCGCTTATGTAGGTTAACCATTCGTTTGTCGTACCAATCCCAAAATTCGGAAGCAAAAAAGCTGGTGATTTCATTTTCTTTTGCATTTTCTATCCGGATAATAGATTGCAAACAAGTTTTGCCCTTTTCTTTTTCAAGAATCTCAACAGCTTTTATAACCTGATTTGGTTCGGGCCGGCTTTCGGCATCGTAAATAGTAATGTACTTTCCTTTTGCAACTAATAGCGCCCGTTGAATGGCCCTTCCTTTTGTAAATGGTGGGAGTGTAGGAATTTCCATTACTTCAAATCCGTCCGGGATGATTGATGTTTCAATGCTCTTTTTAGTAAGGGTATCAGTCGATTCAACAATAATAATTCCCTGAATCGATGATGAAGGATAGTTTAAATTCGAAATGGCACTGAAAGTTTGATGGATCACCTCATTCTCCTGTTTCAGTGGTACTAATATCGTAACAAGTGGAAACTCTTTACGATTCTTATCGATTGCAGGTTCTGGTACATCCTTTATTTTATCCTTTGTAAAAACCATCTGAAGGCGATAGAAATTTAGCAGACTATAATTTAAAATGGCTAAACCTATCATTACAAGACCAAAGGAGTTGGCGAACAGTATTCCGGCTGCAAAAAATGCAATTGTAAAAATAGCATATTTTAACCTGAAACTTTTACTAATAAAGCCATAGGCCGAGTCGGATGCCAGGTGTTGTATCTGGCTTACAGCATGCTTGTCAAGGAAGGGTATTTTCCGTTTATTGTCCATAGTTCAATGGTTTAAGATTTAAAACCGGCCGGAGGTTTGAGTTAATTGTACCCGGTCCCCCGGTTTTGTGGAAAATATTACCTATTTGTTCGACAGTTTCTGAACTTCACTCTTAAGGGCATCCATCTCTGTTCGTAGTTCATTCTTCAGGTTATCGTTTTGCTGATGTAGTTCGTTTACTGCCTGAAGAAGAATTGCACTTAATTTCGCATAATCAACTGACAGGTACCCATCCTTGCCTTTGTAAACTAATTCGGGAAAAATTTTCTGTATTTCCTGGGCGATTACTCCTATATCATGTCCTTTAGGGCTTCCCGGGATGTTCATTTCAGAATTCCAATCGAATTCAACTGCACGGAGTTTTTCAATCTTCTCAAGAGCACTCATTAGAGTAGCCACATTGTTTTTATAGGCCTTATCGGATGGAGCGGTAAAATTACCTGTCCATGTACCACTAACAGTTGTGTTACCATCTTTCAACATTACCAAAGCATCGTTTCTGTTTAGGCTGTCGGCTCCATTTCCGATAACAAACAATCGGTCAGATGTATTAAATGTGTCTTTTGATAGAGCGGCGGTAGTTGTTGAATATGAGCCTAATACAATTTCGGCATAGGAGCTGGCATCGCTACCCATACCAAGTGCATGGGAATAATTGCCACGCGCCATATTGTTTGCTCCCATCACAAATGAAAACTTACCATTTGCCCTTTGCACATCACCACCTCCAACAGCAAATGCATTTTCTCCAACAGCCCTGTTTCCATCCGTACCAAAGGCAAAACAATGATCGGAGAAAGCAGCATTATCTTCATCACCCATTGCAAAGGAGTTATTTCCCAGGGCACGATTATCATTATATCCCATAGCAAAAGAATGCATCCCTGCTGCCCGGTTGTTATTTTTACCGATAGCAAGTGTGTAAGTATTGAGGGTTCTGTTGTAGTCGGATCCTATTGCCAGAGAATAATTGCTGTTTGTGTGGTTATTGCTGCTACCGATTGCTAATGAATAATTACCTGTCGTATGATTTACATCACTTCCTATTGCAAGGGAATATTTACCAGAGGAATAGTTGTTTTGACTTCCTATTGCTATTGAAAAGTTTGCTGTGGTATGGTTGTAATCTTTCCCAATTGCAACAGAAAAATCTCCATTGGTATGATTGGAATTTCTTCCAAGTGCTATAGAATATTCACCACTCGATCTGTTTCCATTATTTCCTATTGCAATCGAATGATCTGCATATGCATTATTACTTGAATCACCCATTGCTATTGAGTACTTGCCACCTGATGAAATACCATTATGCCCAATTGCAATGGAATAACTTCCATTAGAGAAGCAACTATTATCACCTATTGCTAATGAATGACTACCTGATGCACCAACACTATTATGACCTATAGCTAAAGCGTAATTACCACTTGAATTACAACTGTGGTTTCCAATTGCCACAGAATGGTTGCCACTGGCAGTTACACTACTGTCGCCAATTGCAAAAGCACCATCACCTGTAGCATAAACACCATGCTTTCCAACTGCAAAGGAGGCTTCGCCGGAGGAAGTAACACCTTCACCAAATGCGACTGATCCCAGGCCACTTGCCAGTACACCGTGTCCGGCTGCGAAGCTGTATTTTCCAATATCAGCAGGATTCCAGTTTGCTGAAAAAGTTGAAGGGGCAATGGAGTCATGGTCCCTGCCAGCCCTGAAGGCTCCTTTCTCTTTATGGAAGAAGAAACGGTTGGCATGATTGTAATCACCATCCCAATACAATGTATCCGATCCGAAAACAAAATTATCATTGGCAAGATCGCCAGCTTTATTTGATGTAATATTGTTAGATGTAGTAAAACCAAGGCCCTCTGAACTCCAGCTTAATTGCCCGTTTCCATCAGTTTGAAGCATTTGGTTTGCAGTTCCGTCGGCAATTGGAAAGGAGTAAGGATTTGTTCCATCACTTAAAGTAAGTATGCCATTTATTGTAGTATTTCCATTTTTTAAGATAACGAAGGCATCGCTCCTGTCTGCGGCAGCAGTATCGGTACCGTTTCCTACAACAAATAACCTGTCGGTTGCAACAAACGAGGTTTTTGAAGTTGCAAAAGTATCAACCGTGGCATAGGTGCCAATTACGAATTCACCAAACGAGGCAGCTTCGGAGCCCAATCCCAGCGCATGTGAGTAATCTCCCCGTGCCATATTACGGTAGCCCATAACAAAGGAAAATTTACCATTAGCTCGTTGGACATCACCACCTCCAACTGCAAAGGCATTCTCCCCAACGGCACGGTTGCCATCCGTACCAAAGGCAAAACAATGATCAGCGAGTGCTGCATTGTCCTCATCGCCCATAGCAAATGAGTTAGGACCAATAGCACGGTTTCCGTCTGTACCGATTGCGAGAGAATATGGACCCGAAGCGTTGTTATCTCCTGATCCAATTGCTAATGTAAATGTATTATCAGCACGGTTGCTGCCTCTTCCAAGAGCAATTGAATAACTACCTTGTGCCCTGTTTGCTCCACTTCCAATCGCAATGGAATATTCAGCGGTGGTATGATTGCCGTCATTACCCATCGAAATAGAGTATTTTCCGCTTGTATGGTTATTACCCTTTCCAATGGCCAGTGAATAATCCGCATTTGTCTTATTTCCACCACCTCCCATAGCAATAGAGTATTTTCCATCGGTGTGGTTATCTCCTTCACCAATTGCAAGTGAGAAATCAGCATTTGTTTCATTGCCTGCTCTACCAATTGCAATAGAGTAATTTCCATCGGTGTGGTTATCATTCTTACCTATAGCGATAGAATAATGTGCGTTGGTATGATTTCCCCAATTACCCATTGCTATTGAAAAATTCTTACCAGTAGATATACCACTATGGCCTATTAATAGTGAATATCCGGCAGCATTAATTCCACTGTGTCCCAATGCAAACGAACATGTATCGGTATTAACATCCCAATATCCGATTGCCATTGAATGATTACCAGTTGCATTTACGCCATTGTCCCCAATTGCAAAAGCACCATCTCCATTTGCAAAAACACCATGCCTGCCTACTGCCAGGGATGCATCTCCTGCTGCAGTAACACCTTCACCAAATGCTACTGATCCAAGGCCACTTGCTTTTACACCGTGCCCGGCTGCAAAGCTATATTTTCCCAAATCGGATGGGTTCCAGTTAGGAGAATATCCTCCAAAGCTTTCATCCCTGCCTGCACGAAATGCTGAGCGGTCTTTGTCGAAGAAAAACCTGCTGGCATGAGCGGTATCACCGTCCCAATAAAGTGTGTCAGAACCAAAAACAAAATCATTACTGTCCAAATCTCCTAACACATTCGATGTTGTATTATTTATAGTTGTAAAGGCTGAGAGCTCGTAGGTTGTGGGAGTACCCCATTGCAGGTTTCCACTGCCATCGGTTCGCAATACCTGGTTTATAGTTCCATCGGTATTTGGAAATGTATATGCATTACTGCCATCATTTAAAGTTAGGTCACCTTTGATTTCAGTATTTCCAAAGCCACTGATTTCTTTTGATGATCCAACAACAACAGCTTTCGAAGCTTCAACTGTACCTGGTGTTCCAAACATATCGTAGCTTAGTAGAATGCTGTCGGCATTGGTTTTAACCTGAGCATCCAATTTATTGTCGGCATCTTTTAAGGAAGTTGCTACACTTATATAATTAGCACTTCCATTTGCAGAATAGGTGCCATCTGTTCCAAGCCCCGCACCAGTTTGAGTATTGTCCACTTCGGTCTGCAGGTTGCTGATGTCAGTATCATTTGAACTGATATCTGCTGTATTAGAAGCTATATCATTTGCATTCTGGTCAATTAATCCTTTCAGGAATGTGCTGTCGGCATCAAGCTGCGAATGGAACTCCGTATTGTTGGAAATAATCGCATCCGTATTTATTTTTACCTGTGCATCCAATTTGTTGTCAGCGTCTTTTAAGGAAGTTGCTACACTTATATAATTAGCAATTCCATTTGCCGAATAGGTGCCATCTGTTTCAAGCCCCGCACCAGTTTTAGTGTTATCCAGTTCGGTCTGCAGGTTGCTGATGTCAGTATCATTTGAACTGATATCTGCTGTGTTGGAAGCTATATCATTTGCATTCTGATCAATCAATCCTTTAAGGAAAGTACTGTCAGCATCGATCTGAGTATGTACCCATGCTTCAGTTTCAGATTGATTTCCCAGATATAACCAATCTGATCCGTTGTAGAAATAAAAGCCGGGGGTGTTATCAGTCTGAAAAATTAATAAACCTGTTGCCGGGGTAATCGGACGGTTTGCCATGGGCAAACGCGGAATCAGTAATCCTTTTGTATCTGACTTTATCTCCAGCATTGCAGATTGATCAGGACTTGATCCATCGTTGCTAATTGATACACTTTGGGCATAAATGTTCGAATTACACAAAATGAATCCAAACAATACTAAATACAATAAAGTAGTTTTTTTCATAGCACAATTTTTAGTTTATCTTATATGAATTTGTTGTTTTTAAGAGAAGAATGGAAGAGGATTGATTAAGATGAGGATTGATCCTGTAGTTCACTTTAGTTAGAATTATGATATTCATAGGCTAATCTATAAACTGATCAATTGTAAAAATAAGCAAAAAAAAATAAACCGAAAATGCTTCTACGCTTTTTATTTAAAAAAGATTTATATTTAAAATAACAATAGTATTAAGAAAATCCAGAATGACAATAGTATTGAGGTAA
>CAYLZH010000181.1:0-726 GCA_964388245.1 uncultured Bacteroidales bacterium | reverse complement strand
CGATAATAGAATAACGTAGTTGGTGAAGTGTGTGCCCTTTGTTCCAATTGTAGGATTTACATTAGTCCTGCTTTTGAATAGTTTCGAAACCTCAAAGAGTTTATTTAACGCTTTATTGTTATGAAATATGCCAGATTATCAATTCCTTTTCCGGGGAATAATTCCTTATTTTATTAAAGCATTGGGTCGATTTGTATTTTAAATAGTTTAACGATCAATATAAGGTAAATAGGTTTTCGCTAAAATATGTGGTTAATCTACCGGTAATTTAGAATGAAAATTTTATCTCCTGAGTCGGCAAGGTTTTATAGCTGAAGGAAGTTCCTAAATATCGCTAAATAGGAAAATACGCTCCAATGGAATAAAGCAGCATAACTGAAGGCAAGACATAATCCTCGGGCATTGCCGGACCTTTTTCGATCGGGAAGCCAAGGCCAATCTGAAAAGTAAACCACCTGTTTCCTCTAAACACATAAGTTGCTCCGATAGCATTTTGGGCAAACGAATCACCAATTCCCTGGTTCCAGTATTGAATCGACAGAAACGAACTTCTGATAGATGGCCTGAAGTGATAATTCAAACCTGCACCAAAACCGATATAGCCTAAGCCAAATTGTAAACCAACCTGTTGGCTGACTAAGAATTCGAAATCGGCACCTATTAAAGAACCACCACCCTGGAGAATTCCAATAGTGATGCAATTTTTTTCTTCGTATTTGTCTTCCC
>CAYLZH010000180.1:0-10856 GCA_964388245.1 uncultured Bacteroidales bacterium | reverse complement strand
ATCAGGGCATTTACAATATCTGCTGTCTCGATACCAACATAATTATATACTCCAGCAGATGTAAATACTTCATTCTCGTTTACCAAAGGCGCATCATAATGTATAAGTGAAACGCCCCGGTAACTTTGATGTGCAAATTTATTCCCAATTACCTCGATCCCGGTTTCGTGTGAACCAAGCCACGGAACTTCCATTGCAATACCCCTGGAGCCACCAAGGAATAAGTTATTTTTAAAACGGTTAAGTTTATTGAAAGCATAAGCTAAAATCAGGCATCTTGCAAGCGAATTATTTCCAAAGGACGGAGGAGCAAAAAACCGGTTGTTTGCAAATAGCACGTCCACGGCATTTCCTGAAATTTGGACAATCCGTGTAAAATCCTGGCCGTTTGAGGCAAGGGTCATAAACATAAATCGCAGGAACGATGCCCCATCAAGCCACAAGGTAAAATTCATACCACTGGACATTGGTGCAAAACCCAATACAACATCGCTGCTATCGCCTGTAGCCGATCTGAACGTTACCTCATTTGTGGCTGAAGCATCGGGTACTTCACCAATATATACCTGTTCGTTATATACACCGGTAGCTACATCGAATGTAACGGCCGCCGACACACCGCGCTGCATCAGATCGTGAGCAGCTGCATTAAAGGAAGTATAATTTGCTGGCCCAGATCCTGCCGGATCAATAGTATATAAACCAGCCAGTGGCTGAACAATCTCACGCGATCCGGAAGGATCAGCACTATCTGGCACTACAGTCATTCCTGTAATTTTTATTGAATCGCAGATTGCATCCAGAAAATTACCAACAACAGCAGATAATGAAACATCGTAAACCAGCCAGAAGAAGTTTTCGCCTTCGAGCAAAGTTTGTGCACCGCTAAACGAAAACGGACTTAAAGGATAGGCTGTACTTCCAAACTGGTGTTGTGTATCAAACTCATCGCTATCGCCTGTGTAATACATTCGTGCAGCAGCAATATCGGCGCTATTGGTTGTACCAGTTGTATTAAAATAGAAATCGGTCGCAACCAGTGGATTAGTTGATGAACTGGTATTTACAGCTATCATCAATATTTCCTCATTCGTGCGTCCCTGAGCCGTATTGTCAAAGTTGGGATGTTCGGCCTCACTGTTATCATAGCTCATATTCGGTGGCTGATAGATGTAGATATCATCAAAAGCAAAACCATCGGTGAATGTGTAACTATCGTCTGATCCAAAAACTATCCTGAATTTTACATAAGGTTCGCCGGCAAGGAAATCAAGAAAATGTGCTGTATGTTTCCATTCATAGCCGGCACTTGTAAATCCATCAGGACTGCCCGAAAATCCAAGGCCATCGATACCATCATAATTATACCAGTTTTCAGGATCGACAGGCCAGTTATATTGTCCAACATGGTACCAGTTCACTCCATCGGTTGTATACTGAAGCGCGGCGCCATCGTCCCAGTCCCAAAACTGGGCCCAGTAATTAAATTCGATAACCGGATTAATAAGCCCACTGAAATCGAAACACGGACTTTCAACATACGATTGCTCACTATTATTATAGTATCCATCATAGTTTGTAATCCATGAGTACATCCCTGAAGAGGTATAATTTATATAGTTACCATCGGGGTATGCCAGGTCCCAACTGGAACCAAATCCCCCGGAATACCAGCCCCCGTCACCTGATTCAAAATCCTCGGTGTAAGGGTAAGTATTTATTAGTGCCGAAGAATATACGTCGTACTGGTATAAATTATTTCCAATACATGCATCACCTGTAAGGTTTACTTCAGCCCAGCATTCATAATACCCAGGTGATGATAAATCGGCGGTAGTAGGAAACGAAATGGTTTGTGTAATACCCGGATTAATCGATTGGTTTACAATATAGGAAACCCAATTAATTCCACCATCAAGGGAATAGAGGATTTCATATCCGGATTCTACAGATGTACCATTGTTTCTTACCTGCACAGTAACTGTCTCTGTAGTGGTTAATCCACAAAATGATAGTGGCGTTACCCAATCTAAAAGTTCAAGATCGTGCTGTGAACAAGTAGCAGCCCCAACAGTGCCACCTACAGGCTGGCAAGTTTGATCCAAACAGCCATCACTGAAGATTACAGTCCCACAACCATCATAAATTGAATAATAGTTGTCCTCGGGCGATTGTCCTGGTGCAAACGTTGTACTTATTACATCACCCGGGTTTACCCAAAAAGTATGGGTTTCAGGGCCTGGTCCGTCCGTAAGTGTAAGATCGGTTAAAACTGCACTACCATTGACTAGTACTGTAACAGTAGCACCATTCCATCCATCACCCCCATCATCGGTTAATTCTATTGAATGAAAACATCCAAAAACAGAGGTACTTAAAGCTAAGAGTATACTCAAAGCTATCGACTTTAAACTATGTGTTGTATCCATAAGAAAATGATTTATTTCTTAATTATTAATTCAATCCTTTCAGTGCTATAATATGACATATGCAAAAACAGACATCTTGCACATATGGAATAGCAAGTTGGCTGTCAATTCAATAATTTGATTGTCGTATTTGTTTGATCTATTTCATGCTGACCTCTACCGATAATCCTTGCAACTTCCAACTTAAGAATTATCTTTTCATCATCCTTCAACAGTACCCAAAATTAAAGAATAATATTTGTAAAAACAAAAAAATATCAACACTAAACCACTTCTAAATAAAAACTGAAATTATAGCCTTGACTATCTGTCATTTAGATTATGTTTCAACATATTCTTATAAACGGCTGAAATGATTAAATCAAAATAGAAATCAGGATAATAAATTGAATTGTGAAGAATATTTCTTCTGGTGTAATATTATTTTATTGGAATAATAAAAAAGAAAGTTTAACCTAAACCCGGTTTCGATTCAAGCCAGATTTTTCCATTCAGGAGTTTAACAAGACTTTTTGCCAGGCTTAAACCTAGTCCGGCTCCTTCAAACTCCCTGGTATAGCTTTCATTTCCCTGCCTGAATGGCTTGAAGATATCGGTATGTTGTTCAATTGGAATACCTATACCATTATCTTTTACCCAAAACAGTATCTCGTCTTCATTGTGCCTTTTATAACCGACTTCGACTTCGCCCTTTTTCGTGAATTTGACAGCATTATTTATTAGGATATTTAAGATTTGTCCAAGGCGAAGTTTATCTGTGGTTATTTCAATTGTTGCGGTTTCACTGGGTTGTAAAACCTTTAATTCAAGCTTTGATTTTTTCCCATTTTGCTCGAGTATTTGTATGGATGAAAACTCAATTTCAGAAAACAGTTTTTTGAGATTAGTCCGGTTTGGCTTAAGATAAAGCTGGTTTGTCTGTATTCTGGCGGCATCGAAAACATCATTTATAAGATGGAGCAGTTTATCGCTTTCTGTTAAAATCCTGCCAATATAAAGCTTCTTTTGATCGTGTTGGCTTTCATCGCGTAACAAATCACTAAATCCAACAATCGCATTTAAAGGTGTCCTGATTTCATGACTCATGTTTGAAAGAAATGCAGACTTAAGCCGGTCCGATTCTTCGGCCTTTTCTTTTGCAGTGATCAGGGTTTGTTGTAGTTCTTTTATCTCGGTAATTTCGCTAAAAGCAATAAGATATGCCGACATTCGACTTTCCCATTCTTCGATGGGTATTAGGTTCGAAGCCGCAACAACCCATTTTGGATCGCCGAAAACATTAACAAGGCGGCATTCGATTTTATCTCCGGGATACTCGGCATCGCTAAAAATACGTTTCATAAAATTCCTGTCGTCAGAATGAATCAGGTTAAGTAATGGATAACCGGCCATTGCTGAGGTATCGTAACCTAATACCGATTCAACAGCATTATTACAGAATAAAACATTATGACTTGAATCAACAATAAAAACCATTTCCTGCAAACTTTCGATTACATATTTAAATCGTTTTTCGAGCCGGCTAATAAATACTTCATTAAAAATGAAATAGATTACCATAATTACCAGTATAAACACAATGACAACTAATTCGCTTAACAACGCGGGTGATTGTAGTAAAGGTTCTATATTAAAATCAGTTGCAACTACTGCAAGTATAAAAATCATTAACAGGAATAATGCAAAATAGAATTTTTTTGACTCAGTGCGTTGTTCCTTTTTAAACCTGATCCAAAATATAATGGTGGTTGGGATAACGCCTAAGTAGTAAACAAGCGATCGTAAATGTAATAAGTAATCAGGCATTCCCCAGTTAACACCTCCGTTGTCTTCAATGTATGGTTCAATGTTTTCGAATATTGTAATAAAGCTAACTATAAGTCCAAATATCAATATAAACATGAAACCATACCATGGCGACACTTTCGAACGGATTAGATACATTGAAAGATAACCTAACAATGCATTTGAAAAACTTAATACAAAGGAACTCACAACCATAATAAGGTAAATTCCATATGGATTATTTGTAAAAACAGTTCCTGCCAAAGCACCTGTAAAAGTTATGATACACAGCATGCCCATTTCGAAAAACATAATATACATCAGCTTTGCTTTTTGCCGATGCTTCCAAAACAGGAATGCTATATAAGCCAGCAAAATAGATAATGGCAAGTAAACAATCCCAGTAAATACAAAATCAGAAAGAATTGCATTAAAGTGAAAAAAATTATCCATTTCGACGAAAAATTGGAATTGCAAGTTATATTATCTTTAATTAATATACAAAAGTAATTGAAATAAGTTTCGAACAGGTAAAGCATTGATAATTACACATCCTATGTTTTTTGCCTTGCCTGAATCTATCTTTTGTTCATAATCAAACTGAAACAATAAGTGATATAAGAGTTACCGTTGAATATTTAATTAAGCTGATTTTTATCTCAATTTCGCATTTCATCCAATTGCTCATAACCTATTTTGTTCGAAACCTTACAATATCTTCACCGTAATAAAATTACAATTTACTTAATATATTAACAAAATGCAGGAAAGCATAAAAAGCTGATTTTGTGTACAAGAACAAGTTTATTAACCAGGAAATAAAAGTTTTTTACCCTCATTTAATACATATCATGAAGAAATTTTATTTAATCATCCTTATTATCGGAATTTTCTCACATTTGTCACTAAGTCAATCTGTATTGATAAATGAGTTCATGTCGTCGAATGATACCACAATTGATGACTCACAGGGCGAATCAAGCGATTGGATCGAACTATACAACACAAGTGCTTCTGCTTTCGATCTAAGTGGATATTTCATGAGCGACGATTCACTGGAACTAACAAAGTGGCAATTTCCTTCAGGAACGATTCCTGCCAATGGATTTTTGTTGATATGGGCATCAGGAGAAGATTCTGTTTTCGCCGGAAACGAGATCCATTGTAGTTTTAAAATATCATCGGCGGGCGAACCTCTTTTTCTTACAGCCCCCGACAGTATAACACAAATCGATCAGGTCGATTCAGTGTCCTTAAGCACCGATCTTTCGTACATCAGACAACCCGATGGCAGTGCAAACTGGATGATAACGGCGGAACCAAGTCCCGGTTCAAGTAACAACTCAGCAATTGCCTATCAGGGTTTGTTGGCACCGGTTGAGTTTTCACATCCTGCCGGATTTTATACCGATTCGTTTTATCTAAGCATTGCCAATTTAATGCCGGGCGATACTGTCTATTACACACTGGATGGTTCGGAACCAACAAAGAACTCGCCGGTTTTTACCGATTCAATTGTTATGAAAAGCAGGTTAGGCGATCCGAATAATCTATCACTTATTCAAACCACAACCGATCAGGGTCTGGTATTCGACTATTGGGAACCGCCAAATGGAGAAGTCCTGAAAATAAATGTAATAAAGGCCAAAGTAATAAAGGAGAATTATCTTTCTGAAGCCACTTCAACAGCAACCTATTTTGTCGATAACGATGGCATAAACCGATATACACTTCCGGTAGTTTCACTATCAATCGACTCATCGTTTTTATTCGACGATACCATCGGAATTTACGTGCCGGGCGCCGGATTTGATGGCTATGACTGGCAAACATGTAATTTTGCACAACATGGCAGCGACTGGGAACGAAGAGGTCATCTTGAGTTTTTCGATGATAACGGAGAAAGGGTTATCAATCAGGATATGGGCGTAAGGATTGCAGGTGCTGCTTCGCGTACTTTAAACGTTAAAAGCCTGAGGTTCTATGCCCGTACTGAATATGGCGAAAACAAAATCAATTATCAGATTTTTCCGACCAAAGATCAGGACGAATTTAAACGAATGACATTCCGTACCTCCGGAAACGATTGCCACTATACATATTTAAGAGATGCATTTCATCATTTTATGTTTAAAGACATGACCAAGCTTTCGCTAATGCAATACCGCCCTGTAATAATGTTTATTAACGGAGAATACTGGGGCATTCACAACATACGCGAAAGATACGACGACAACTACCTGGAGGAAAATTACGGAGTAGCTGAAGACAGCATTGACTTCCTCGAAAAGAACTCCGAAGTTATCGTCGGTGATGATATTCATTATGAAATGATGCTCGACTCCCTTACCACACTCGACATGTCCGATTCGGCCAATTATGCCTACATGACCACCCTGGTTGATATGGAAAACCTTGCCGAATACATCGCAGCTAACCTGATAATTTGTAATACCGACTGGCCATTTAATAATATCCGGTTCTGGCGTAAACGTGTACCATACACGCCAGGTGCCCAATATGGTCACGATGGTCGTTGGCGATGGTTAACCTACGATACCGATTATGGCTTTGGAAGGGTACAACAGGCCCATTATGACCAGATCAACCAGGTGCTGTCGAATTCGGGCTATTCCACAAAAATTATCAGATACCTGATGGGGAACTCCTCGTTACCGGGCAATGAACAGTTCAGACATCTGGTTTTCAACAAGGTATGCGATGAATTGAACACGACATTTATGCCAACTCACTCATTGGCAAGCATCGATTCTTTTGCTAATCGTATTGAGCCTGAAATTCTTGAGCATATAGGCCGATGGCGGAAACCGTCAAACTATACTTTCTGGAAAACCATTCAGATCGAAAATAAAATGAAAACATTCGGGCAGGACAGGCCAGATTATTTAAGGCAACACTTCCTCAATCATTTTAATATTTCAGGAATATCAAATCTAACTGTCGATGTTTCGGATACCCTGCACGGTAAAGTTCAGGTTAATTCAAAGATGATAGAAATTGAAACACGAGGCATTTACGGTCAGGTTTATCCATGGACCGGACAATATTTTGAAGGTGTATCATTGCAACTTCAGGCAATTGCAGAAACGGGATTTATGTTCTCGCACTGGAGCGATGGAAATACCGATATAATCAGAGAAATCTCTATCTCATCCGATTCAGCTTTTATAGCTTATTTTAATATCGATACAACATTTACACCACCCCCCGATTACAGTGGTCTTGTAATTAACGAAATCCTGGCAACCAACATTACCGATATAGCTGATAATGCCGGCGACCATGAAGATTGGATCGAACTCTACAACAACAGCACCGATACCCTTCAGATTGGAGGACTCTATTTTACTGATGATCTGAGCGATCCGGATAAATGGCAGGTTCCTTCGTCACAGCCCGATTCAACAATAATAGCCCCCGGAGAATTTATCGTTTTCTATGCTGATGAAGAACCGGAAGAAGGAGTTTTGCACCTCGATTTCAAATTAAGTTCCAATGGCGAATCAATAGGAATTTTTCAGGATGACGGAATTAATCTTATTAGTATTGATTCCATTAGCTATGGGCCTCAGCTCGATGATGTATCGTATGGTCGCTTTGTCGATGGTGAATCAAACTGGTACTCAATGACTATTACAACACCAGGCATGCCAAACGACACCTCAAGCAGTCAGGTACCGGTTGTAATTCCTGATCTTTATATCAATGAATTTCTTGCTGATAACGACAGCAATATTGTCGATAATTACGGAGAATACGAAGACTGGATCGAAATTTACAATGCAGGAACAAGCCCGGTCGACATTGGCGGATTATACATGAGCGACACAGGAACCGATCCAACAATGTTTTTAATCCCAGACGATTATCCCGATTCAACAACCATTGCCCCGGGAGGTTTCTTATACCTGTGGGCCGATAACGACGAAGAACAGGGTGTACTACACCTCGGATTTAAACTTGGTGCAGGAGGTGAGCAAATTGTTCTTTCGAAACAGGCTAACGGAACAGTTTACATTATTGATTCACTAAGTTACGGTGAACAATATTCCGACACCACATATGGCCGATACCCAGATGGAAGTAACATATGGCACTACATGGCCTATACCACGCCAGGTGCTCCAAACATGACCGACAGTATGGCTGTTGCTCCGGTTGATATCTGTATTAATGAATTTCTTGCATCGAACAGCCAGGGATTAACTGATAATTATGGCGAGTACGAAGACTGGATCGAAATTTACAATCGTGGAGCTGATCCTGTTGATATTGGTGGATTTTATATCAGTGATGATTTATCAAATCCTGGTCTGTACCAAATTCCGGACACATGGCCCGATTCTACGACCATTGCACCGGGAGATTTCCTCGTATTGTTTGCCGATAATGATGAGGAACAGGGAATCCTGCATTTGGGATTGAAATTAGGAGTCGGAGGCGAAAGTATTTTAATTTCTAGCGAAGCGAATTCTCAATTTACAATTTATGATTCATTAAGTTTTGCTGCCCAGACCGCTGATATCAGCTATGGAAGGTATCCCGATGGTGGGCCCGCATGGCATTTTATGGAGATCAACACACCAGGTGCTGCAAATACAATCGACAGCTTACCAATACAACAAGCCGTTTTATTTATTAATGAATTCATGGCATCGAACACCCAGGGCATAACCGACAATTTCGGCGAATACGAAGACTGGATCGAAATTTACAACAGCAGCTCCTCTCCTGTAGATATTGGCGGGTATTACCTGAGCGATATTAATTCGTTCCCCACTTTATGGCAAATCCCCGACACATGGCCCGATTCAACAACCATTGCTCCCGGAGGATACCTTGTTCTTTGGGCCGACAACGACGAAGAACAGGGCATACTACACCTGGGCTTTAAATTAAGTGCCACAGGTGAAACTATTCTTCTTTCCGAAGATAACAATGGCTCTGCTAATGTAATCGATTCAATTTCGTATGTAAACCAGACTGCCAATATAAGTTATGGGCGATATCCTGATGGAAGCCCTGACTGGCATGCAATGCCAATTACCACACCGGGCAGTTCGAATATGTTGAATTACTTACCAGATTACAACGACCTTTACATTAACGAATTCCTTGCAAACAACAATAATCTGCATCTTGACGAATTCGGTGACGATGACGATTGGATCGAAATTTATAATGATGGGCCTGTTCCCATTGACATTGGTGGCCTTTACATGACTGATGTTTTATCAAATCCTTTATTGCACCAGATTCCTGATACCGATCCATCGGCAACAACAATTGCTCCCGGAGACTTTATCCTTCTCTGGGCCGATAACGAAACCAATCAGGGAGTACTTCATTTAGGGTTTAAACTCGGAACTTCAGGCGAACAAATTGGTCTGATTGAATTGGTGGATACAATTCCTGAGATTCTCGATTCGCTTTCGTTTGGCCCTCAAACCAGCAATATCTCCTATGGCCGGTATCCTGATGGCTCGGCAACATTCTTTAACTTTGAGAATACTACTCCGGGTGCTCCAAATTATTTAGGGCTCCCGCCATTCCAGGATTATGCTGATTTGGTGATCAACGAATACATGGCTACAAATGATTCAACCATTGCTGATAATTTCGGAAACTTCGAAGACTGGATCGAGATATACAATCCAACATCACAGGCCATCGACCTTGGAGGGCTCTACCTTACAGATAATCTAAGCGAACCCGATCAGTACCAGATACCTGATTCCGATCCTGATTCAACAACTATTCAGGCCAATGACTTTATGTTATTCTGGGCCGATTCAGATTCAGAAAAAGGTATCCATCACTTAAATTTCAAGCTTAGTCAAAGTGGCGAAGAATTAGGGCTCTTTTATATAAACCAGTCCGACACACTGCCGATTGACACCTTAAGCTATACCGAACAATCGCCCGACACATCGAACGGTCGCTTCACTGACGGAGCAAACGATTGGTACTTCATGAGCATACCAACACCCGGTAATTCCAATATCCTGTTTATATTATCCGATAACCAAACCATTAGTATGCCACATAACTGGAGTATTATTTCATCATATATCAATCCTGATGTACTTGATCTGCCCGGAATTTTCCAGCCTATTATTAACGATGTGATTATTGTTAAAAATGGTGCCGGCCTGGTGTATTGGCCACAATATGGTATCAATGCAATTGGCAATTGGAATTTCGAACATGGTTACCAGGTAAAAGTCGATGGGCAACAGGATTTAACCATTGCGGGAACTTCAATTGTACCTGAGACCAGCCCGCTTATTCTTCCTGCCGGCTGGAACATGATTGCCTATCTGCGACAAACACCTTATTCGATCGTAAGTATTTTTAGCCCCATTATTACTGATGTAATAATTGCAAAAGACGGAGACGGAATGATCTACTGGCCTCAATACGGAATCAATATGATTAATAATATGATACCAGGAAAAGGTTATATGGTAAGATTAACAAACGGATCGACCCTGACATATCCGGCAAATTAACGCAAGGATACTTCATATATCATCAAATAAATATAGTTATTTGTCCCCGGGAGGTTTCTCCCGGGGTTTTTATTTTCCAAAGGTTTAAATTATTGAATTTAGAATTGAG
>CAYLZH010000179.1:6135-10861 GCA_964388245.1 uncultured Bacteroidales bacterium | reverse complement strand
TTTCACTTTGGCCGGCGTTGGCCAGCATGAAATCGATTATAGCTACACAGATACTGTAACCGGCTGTTCTAACAGCGATACAGTATTGATTGTGGTATATGAAAACCCAAATGTAGCAATTTCCCCCTTCCCACAAGATACCTTCTGCATAGAGGATGAATTTATTGATTTCCCGCCTGCCTACCCATTGGGAGGTTATTATGCCGGCCCTGGTGTAGGCAGTACCAATATTAACCTTTACCAGGCCGATACCGGCCTGCACGAAATAAGTTACCACTACACCGATACTACCACCGGTTGCTCCAACAGCGATACAACCCAGTTGCTGGTAGTCTCATGCCTTTCGATTGCAGAAGCTGATGAAATGGGTATTCTTGTTTACCCGAACCCGGCAAAGGATTACATAATCTTAAACTGCCGCAACATGAATTTAGCAGGAAGCTTCCAGATCCGCTTGTTCAACAGTATAGGAGCGCTTGTTCAGGAAGAAACACAGGCGGGTTTTCCACATCGCATAAACCTCAGCCACCTGAACCCCGGCTTGTATTATTTGCAGTTGTACAATGGTGAAAAAACTGTGGTGTATAAGATGGTGAAGCAAAAAGATGCTTTGTGAGCAGATAACTTTGAGTCTCCCGAACATTTCCTCTCACTACCGGGCCAGGTATTGCCTGATACGATATGTTGAAATCGAAGTATCGGTTTTCGTTTTAAATTTTGATTGCAGATAACTGTCTATCAGATCGAGATTAAGATCATCAACTTTTATGTGTCTTCCGTAGCAGGTATCAACACAAAAAATGAATTTGTTTTGAGTAAGCTTTTTATTTGCCTGAAAAAATGAATCCAGCTCCAACTCATTTTTTATAATCCACTGTTTCATCCTGAATCCTTTGTAACAGTCGAGTTCACGAGGAGCTGTTACCAGGTTTTTATTGACTTTATATTGAACCTGGAAAATATCTTTAAGTAAATTTGGATATACCAGGACGCGAACCTCATCAGGATAATCCTTTTCGAGATATGAAATAACCCTGGCTGTATCACGTACAGGTTTGTAATAACATACTGCTGAGAAAAAGTTGGCACAAATCAATATGGCAAGCACAATGATTTTCATCCTCGGCGGCAAAACCGAAATAAAATAAAACCCGATCAACATTACATTAACAAAGAAAAACATGGTGTGCCACAAATTGATAAAATCGGTATGAATGAAACAATACAGGATCACAAGCAGAACGGCAGTAACAATCAAAACATATGCAGTTGACTTTCCTTCGTTTTTTAATTTTCTGATATTGATGAATCCGACAATTAATACTATGAGATAAAACAGCCTGAAAATATATCGTAATACTTTGCTTTGTGGAAAATAATTGAATGCAACGATTGAATTCTCAAACTTCACCCAAATAAATTCGATCATTCCAAAAACAGTCGGAACAGGTGGATCGAGTTCGGTATACGTTGCATATTGTCCTAAAATAATAAAAGCCAGACCACCCATAATTCCACCGGGAATTATCATGTCGATACAAAATTTCCTGAACCTTGCAAAACCTAAGCTTAACCATATTGTCATTCCAAATGCAAACAACAGGAACGATAAATAATATTGTGTCAATACAGCAATGCTTGCCAGCACAATAAACAAAATCCGGGTTTTAAGCGTAGGTAAAGCTGACAATGTGTATTTATTCAGGAACAGATGGAACATTGAAAGGCTTAGAAACACAACAAACGAATAATACCTGATTGTTGAGGCTGCAAAAATTGTAAAATGGTTCGACACAAAAAGCAACAGAAAAAGGCTTAATATGAATTTCGAATCTTCGTATTTCTTAATGATCTGATAATAAATTATTAAGCTGGCTACTGCAAATAGCAACGATAGGATCCTTGCAAAATAATAACTCTGGCTGATTTGTAACCAGAACGACAGCAGCAAATAGTAAAACGGAGCCTGCTCTTCCCATGCCAGGGCAAGTCCAACAGCTTTACCAGGACCAGCAAGTGATGTTAGCATGCTCGATCCTTCATCGATCCAAACATCATTCAGTATGATATAAAACAGGCTGCCTGCTATAAGGATTAAAAGGGACAAAAGAAGAGGAAAGTTCTGCCGGAAATAACTGCTGTTACTTTTTATCATCAGAAACAGATTTTAATATCCGGGTACTTATATGGAAAGATTCCTCGAAATATCGTTTATTCTGAAGCGCAATAAATCCGAGGCTTAAAAACTGAATAGCAACCACCAGGTTAAATCCTCCGACAAAAAATGAATATGGTCGTTCGCGAAAAACCCGGGCAATTGCAGCAGAAAAGCGGTCATCGAAAATATGATCGGTTACAATAACCTCCGGATAAACCTGAAGTGTGTTGTAAAAAATCCATGCAAGTATGTACAATGATGTGATGAGTGTGATGAATCCTACAGCAAAAAAGAAAATATACGGCCTGAAAATAAATCCTGACATAAGCCCTGACATAACACCCTTTATAACCCTGATGCTTGATGTTCGTTTGGGGCCTACCTCGTTTTGTAGTTGCCAGTTTAAATGAGCCGGAACTTCTTCGATCCTTGCGCGAAGGATCATGGCTTTGTACATTATTTCGGGATTGATTTCATAGTCTTTCGTTTTCAGGTTCAGGTTTCTAATGAAATCGGCTTTGTAAGCTCGTACCATCCCTGTAAATGTATGGTAGTGCTCCTGGGCTGCGATGCGCATAAATTTGTTCACCAATTTACTCATCAAGGCTCTGGTAAACGGCACATTTGAAACCTTTCCTCCTTTCATATATGCTGATGCATTTACTACATCGGCCTGGGTTTCTATTTGCCTGTCGACCAGCATTTCGATGTGCTCGACCGAATAGCTGAGGTCGATATCGAGGACAACAATTATATTGCCTTTTGCATTGCAAACCGGTTTTCGAAATGCAAAAGGCAATATAATAGCTGAGGTCGATATCGAGGACAACAATTATATTGCCTTTTGCATTTCGAAAACCGGTTTGCAATGCTCGTCCGAGATTTAAATTAATAGGGTGGTGAATAACCCTTAACTCCGGGATTTCCTCTTCGCATTCATCGGCAATTTGTTGGGTGTTGTCCTTGCTGCCATCGTTAACAATAACAATTTCCCACTTGTACTTATTGAGTTTCCTCATGTAATTGACCACAGTATGGACATTTTTTTCGATTATGGCCTCTTCGTTGTAGGCAGGTAAAACAAGTGAAACAAAATTTTGTGAATTGTCCATGTTAATCTTCTTTTTGAAAAATCATCCAGAATAAATCGAATGGAGGATACCTCATATTTAGTTTGCTCAAAAAAGTTGTACTAAAATAGTTTATTTTCTTTTTGATGAAAGGAGTTTTTATTTTTTCTTCTAAAAGTGAAAATGCATGTTTCAACGAAATATATTTCCTCGGTTTACCTTTTTTTATCATCCTAAACCCATGACTGGCCAAAAGTTCAATCAGGCTCGATCTGGTATACCAATGCAGAACCGTTGGAGGGCTGTATTCGTGCCATTTTTGTCCAAGAGCCCTTGCTAGAAAACTTCCCCTGTTCCAGCTTTCGATTAGCACAAGGCCTTTTGAATTTAAGAGTTCATTTGCCTTATGCAAGGCTTTGTCCAAATTTGCAAAATGGCCTATTACCTGAACAATTGTAATAAGATCATACTTTGTATCATCAGAATAATCTTCAAGATAGGCTTGCTCAAGATTAAGGCCCATTTCCTTTTTACCGGTATCAACCATTGTTTGGTTTGGATCGATGCCTTTGCCGCTCCAACCGTTATCGGTAAAACCTTTCAGTAAAAAGCCAGATGCACACCCGACATCAAGAATCCGACCCGGCTTTCTTATTTTGTTTATCTTTTTTGCATAAAACCGGCCATGACGGATAATTATATCTTTCTCCTGCAGATAATCAGGATATCCTGTTTTTCCTCCAAAAAAATAATCATCGTTGTAGTTATTTCTGATATGGTGTTCGATATCATTTTCGACCCTTGCATACCTATGGTCACACTTCTGACATGTAAGAACCTGATAACCATTAATAACAAAATCCACCACCCCATAAGGACAGGTAGTAATATCGTCACATATTTTTGCTCCTTCAGTCTTTGACATATTCTGCATGTTCTTCCATGGTTACAAGCTGGTAACTGCTCTTCAGCCTTTCGATTACGTACTTAAACACTTCGGCTTTTTTGTTACTGCTGATATTCATACCAGGGAAAAAAGCCAGCTCGGTAATTTTATCTCCACCGATCAAATCAAGCGGATGCAACAAAAAGCTCGGAGAGGTCTTTGTAATCCGGCACATAAAAATTGCAAACCATAAATATAGCTTCATCAGCAATGGAGACATACCGCTCAAATACAACAGGTAGCTTAAATGAAAAGGTACCTTGATAACAGGGATGGTAGTAACAGGGATCTCCAGTAATTTCCTGTTTTCTTTTAGTTGATGATGATATGGTTTTAACGACCGTAGACCATCTTTAAACGAGCCAAATAATTCGCTACGTTCTTTTTTTTCTTCTTTGCTCAGGTCCGATTTCCAGAAATAATACTTTCGCGCAATTGGGCCAATGTAGGTAGGTAAGGTTGAGGCATCGAATTTGTATCCCCGTTCATGGAGTACTTCCAGAAGTTCAGGGCTCCAGCTAAATCCCGGCCCACGAAATCCCCGCGTCTGAT
>CAYLZH010000179.1:0-6125 GCA_964388245.1 uncultured Bacteroidales bacterium | reverse complement strand
TAGCATTTTTTATGGTATTCTCTGCATCCTCAATTTCTTTTTCCAGTTCCTTTTTTGAATACTTTTGCAGCCATGATTCGTGATTAAACGAGTGGTTTCCTATTTCGTGCCCCCTGTCCGAAATCATTTTCAGAAATGGAATATTTTTTTCTATTGATGCATCCTTGCCAACTATAAAAAAAGTAATACGCAATTTTAACTCATCCAGCAGGTCGAGAATATAAGGCACAAAAATATGCAGGTACGATGGATATTCCTCCCAACCCTCATCGCCATGAATTTTCATGTACGACCATTGGTTGTCTAAATCGAGTGATATGCTTGCAATTTTCTTTGCCATGCTAAAAATATTTCAAAACTGCGTTTTCGGCCAGGCTTACAGTATCATTCACATTAAGCGTACTATTTGTAATGTATGATGAATTTACAATAAACAAACCCGGTAATGATGTTTTCATGTCACATAAATTTTCTGAATATGATACACCTGGCAATGCAAATACATTGGCAGCCTTCGCAGTTTTTATAGAAACAATATCATCCCTGCTAAGTTCAGGATACATCCTGAAAAGTGCTTCAATAAAAATAGTTTCAATCTCCTTATCAGTTTTTTTAAAAAACGGATCGTTTGCTTTTACATACTTTGGCAAATAGATCAACGAGTGACCATTAAACGCCTTCATATTTACCAAAGCACCCATTTCAATAATTCCGGTAAATGGATTATCATCATCAGTAATATTAGTTACATAGTAGGGCGATAATTGCTTTTTTAACAGCACCGAGCTGCAAACAACACCAAGATATTTTACATCATTCAGCTTCGATACCTCTTCGGCACTTAGTCCGTATGTAACTTTAGGAATTATGTTTGAGGGAATTGTCAATACTGCTTTTGGAAACGAAGGAGCATTTCCATTTTTAAATTTCAGGTTGATAACCTTTCCTGTTTGGTTTATTTCACCGAGGGAATGATTCGTATGTATTTCAACACCTTTCGATTTCAGCAATTCCTGAAAAGCATCGAGAATAGTAGCATAGCCCCCGTCGACATAACCAAACATTTCCTTTTTTAATCCGGTTCGTCGGGCGGCATACATACGCTGAATGGTGGCCCAGATAAATGAGGCCGCCGTATCCTTGTAACTATCGCCTAATTTAGATTGAAGGAGTGGTAACCATATTTTGTCGAAGGTGTTTTTTCCCGACCATCGTGTGAGCCATTCCTGTACCTTTATTTTTTCAAGCTTTTTCCAATCTTTAATTTTCGATGCCATAAAAATTGTAAGACCAAGCCTGAATTTATCAATCAGGTTGATAGGCGGAAATCGAAAAAATTCTACCAGGTTTGACATTGAATGTAGCCTGCCACCCGAATAAAATCCTGTTTTCGTTTCAACCCAATGGGATCGATCTTCTAATCCGGTTTCATTAAGTATTTTTCGGGTAAAGGTATCGGATAGTAAAATTACATGATAAAACTTATCCCATAGGATATCGTCAATTTGCCAGGCTGCTGTAAGGCCTCCCAACGATGGTGTTGCTTCATACAAACTAATGGAATATCCTTTTTCGGCCAATCGCAGGGCCATTGTCATCCCTAAAATTCCACCACCTATTATGGCTATTTTATCATCCATCCGGCAAAGTATTTATTATTTCAGTCATTTTATCTGCTATCTTGTTTCCAAAGATATCGGATTGTTTTTTCCCGGGTAAAAAATTCTGAATTTTCTCCCTACTTAATTCGCTCTCCGGATTCATTAACAGGTTCCAACCTTCCTGAACTGTTTCAACCCATTCGGTTTCCGGTCGAAGGGTAATGCAAGGTTTTTTCAGGATATATGCCTCTTTTTGTATACCACCCGAATCGGTAATAATTTTATGGGCACCCGATTGCAGATATAAGAAATCGAGATAGCCCAGAGGATCTGTCAAGCTAATATTCTGTGATGAATAACCTGAAAGTGAATCTATCATTTTTCTCGTACGAGGATGAACAGGGAAAATAACTTTATGATCAAGCCCTGACAAAGTTGTCAGTATTTTCATCAGCATCTGTGGATCGTCAACATTGTATGGCCTGTGTAGGGTAAGGAGATAATATTTTCCCGGCAGGTTTAGTTTCTGCCCGATGGATGTTTTTTGCGAAGCTAACTTTAAATTCCGCTCAACAGTATCAACCATTATGTCGCCAGTATGATATGATTTCGAAGCAAGTCCTTCAGCAGACAAAATCTCCATTGCAGTTAAAGTTGGAGCAAACAATATATCGGAAACATGATCGGTTGCAATCCGGTTTATTTCTTCGGGCATGCTCCGGTTGTAGCTCCTTAATCCGGCTTCAACATGTACGACTTTTATGTGCAGTTTTGCTGCTGCCAGGGCCCCTGCAAGAGTTGAATTAGTGTCGCCAAAAACTATAACCACATCAGGTTTTTCTTTTAGCAATACTATTTCGATTTTTTCCATCATCTGCCCGGTTTGTGCTCCATGCAATCGGGATCCGATGTTAAGGTTGTATTTCGGATTTTTTATTTTCAGATCAGTAAAAAATGTATCCGACATCTTATGATCATAATGTTGACCAGTGTGAACAATAACTTCATGATGATGCCGGCTAAGTTTTTCTGACAAGGGTGCCAGCTTGATAAACTGTGGCCGTGCCCCAACAATTGATACTATTTTTTTCTGATGAGACATATTAATTACCGGCATTGAAAGCGTTTCGTACCAACCTGAAAACATGTCCTTTAAATTCAGGCATATTATCAACCGGGCCGGTATTGGCTATTTCACAACCTGTTGAACAACTTGCTGCCAATCGTTGAACCTCCTCAAACCTGACTTTATTAAAATCTGAATCGGCATAATTAGCATTCAGAAAATTGCAAAGAGCAAATACTTCGTTGGCAAGTCCGCGTTCCATTATCCTGAATGATTTATAAACAAAATCGACGAAATCATCAGCCGGTTCTGCTTCTCCCCTTCCTATTCCTGTATAAGCAATTCCGGATTCTTCCACCTGTTTCCGCTGATAAATATTAGAAGCATCGATGATCCCTTTTAAATTTGGAGCATTCTTCAAGATATCAGTATACTCATCGATATAAAATTTATGAGCTGTACCAATTACAATATACTCAGCATTGGCAATGGCTTTCGTTCTATCCTGTATAAAAAGTGATCCTACATTGAACTTCAAAAGGTTCTGATCATCAGGTTTAACATAGGGATCCTGGAGAATTACTTCAGCCCCTTTTTGCTGTAATTGCAAGGCAAGCTGAATCGATGGTGAGTTTCGTGTATCTTCGGAGTTAAACCTGTAGGCCGTTCCTAAAATTGCAATTTTCTTATCTCTGACATCTCCAAATTCCTCCTCAAACAGTTTAATGGTTTCAGCAGGCGACTCATCATTAATTGCCCTCGAATTAAGGATCAGGCTTTCCGAAGTATCTGCGTTACTCTCAATCCTGCGCCACCAAAGAAGTATTCCGTCTTTTGGCAGGCAGTGGCCACCAACTCCCAGCATCGGAATTAATATTCCTCCGCTCGGTACAGCATTTGGATCGTCAGTGGCATTATCTTCCTGAGCAAGCAAATTATTTACCTTGTTGCGAAGTGCATAAAAATCGATATTGTTATTATCACAATATCGGACAACTTCGGTCGAAAATGCAATCCTTACATCCCGGTAAGCATTTTCAAGTGTTTTAACCACTTCGGCAGTCAAACTGTTTGTTGCAAAAAGCTCAGCCTTCAGCACAATATTTTTATAAAGGTGCCTAATCATTTTTGGAGTTTCAGGATGTAATCCGGCTACAAGCTTATCCGATTCGGTAACTCTTTCGACCAACCTGCCCGGCATTACCCTGTTCGGACTATTCCCAAGCAACAGGTCTTTGCCTTCAATCAAACCAAATTTAGCAAAATGATCCTTTATTACCGTAGCCATTGATGAGGGTGCCAAAGTTGATTCAAAAACAATCAGTGGGATTTTTCCTTCAGGTTTGTTTTGAAGGGCTTCGGCAAGGCTGGTTAAACCTCCAAACATAGGCCCATAGTCAGGCGCAAATCCGTCCTTGTCAGTTTGGATTGATACAAGAATCACATCGGCATCGGCAAGATTGGAAAAATCGCTTGTTGCAGACAAAATACCTTCTTTTACTGCCTCCTCTGTAATTTTGTTGAGACCTGGTTCAATGCCTCCTATAACTGATTTGCCCTTATTAATGGCCTCGACTTTCCATCCTGAGTTTCTGGAATTCCTTTGAACAACAAGAACTTTTGCAGGTTTATCCGTTCCTATCCGGATTTTGGCATCTGCCAGCAGGCTCGCCATTGGCATCCCCACAATACCCGGACCAATAACTGCTATTTTCTCTACCTTCCATTCGTATGAGAACGATTCGTTCAATTGTATTTTCATTATCTATTTCTTTCAATTATTGATTATCTTAAAAAAAGTTTGATTTCCATTTGTGCTTAGTCGAACATTTCGATTGATTATTTCTTCAATTTCTATTACAAGCAGCTTAATATGGTGATCAATCACTCAACTGATAAGGCAACATCATTCTACAATTCATTTTATTTTTAGCCTGATTTATAGTTTAATGATTCATAGCAACTTGATTAATCTACAAATATAGAATTCTTTTTATCTTGCATTTTGTTCAATCAACACATTATTGTTTATAATTAAATAAGTCATTTCTTCCTTCTTTAACTTATATAACTTGAATGTGTACGATAAAAACACCAATATGTTTTTCAATTTACAATTATTGAAATTAATTTAAGCCATAGGTCATTATGCTCAGATTAGTGTGGATTGATTTCAATATTTATAATTTCATATAATATTGAGTCCACTCCGAAAAGTCCAAAATTTATAAAATGTCCTGAAAGGACTGTATTTGAATAACTGTGGGTGAAACCCACGGTAAAATGGAGCATCTACTCCCAGCCCTGAAAGAGCTGAATATGAGCTTGCTAAAAGCTCAGCCCTTTAAGGGCTGGGAATTAGATGTTATTTTCCACCCATCCCGAAATTTCGGGATGGGTATTCAATTATTATCCCTTCGGGACAAATAATCTACTTTTAGGAATGGACTCAATATTTGAATTTTCAAGGTTCTCGACTTATTATCAGCAGATTTCCTTAGAACATAAATTCCGCTTGAAAATTGTTAAATTTGCTTTGTTGCTTTCTTTTATTGCAAGATCAATGTGATTGTTGACTTGAATGGGAGTGACGTGGCGAAGCAATATGAGCTTCGAATTTTGCTTACTAACTTCACATTTTAAAAAGGTAATTGCTCACAATATATTCAACAATGACAAGCAGAATTATCCAATACCAGCTAATCTTTTATAAGAAAAGATTTGAATAAGAAACATAGTATACAATACCGACAAAAAGTTCTAATTATTGCACCTCAACCATTTTTTCAGTGGCGAGGATCACCAATCAGAGTCAAATCAATCGTGTCGGAACTTAGTAAAATGGGACATTCCGTTGATTTGTTGACATTCCCAATTGGAGAGAACATTGAAATTCCTGAAGTTACAATTATCCGTGTGGCCAATCTTTTAGGCATTAAAAATGTTAAAATAGGCCCCTCATTGTCGAAGATCTTTTTTGATATCTTGATTTTATTCAAAGGTCTTCAACTAATTCGTTCAACAAAATATTCTATTATACATGGGGTTGAAGAAGGTGGCATAATTTCAGTTATCCTTAGTCGAAAGTCTGGTAGTAAAGCAATTTTCGAAAAACATTCAGATCCGGCCTCTTACAAAAATGGTTGCTTTATGAACTTGTTGCTTTCAATCTACTCAAAGGTTGAACATCTAACTGTAAAATATGCACATACAATAATTTGCACCGGTCCAGGCTTGGCTAAACAAGTCGAAATGATGCACGAAGAAGCTCTGGTATATACGATTTGTGATATTCCTTCTTCGTATATCGAACCAACCAAGGATGAAATTTTTAATACACGTCAAAAATTTGTCGAAAACCCGGACGAAAGCTTAATTACTTTTGCAGGATCATTTACTACATACCAGGGAATTGATTTATTAATGGATGCAATTATTGAGGTTGTAAATTAAACATC
>CAYLZH010000178.1:0-10890 GCA_964388245.1 uncultured Bacteroidales bacterium | reverse complement strand
CAGGAAATTAAAAAGAAACGATCAGATAATTTCTGATCTTGATAAATTAATCGAACTTGAACCTATGGACTCAAAACATTGGATTAGCCGGGGCGATATTAACTACAAATCGGGAAATTTTAAACTTGCTATAGCCGATTTTGAGCAGGCAACAGCGCTAAACCCAAAGTTGAGTGACGTGTATTTCTGGCTGGGAAGTTCCTATTTTAATATTCAGGATTTTAACAATGCAATTGTAGCATTTTCAAAACTGCTCGATCATGATCCCAAATCGTATACAGGATATTACAACAGAGGTGTTTGTTATCTGAAAATTAATAGTCTGCAAAATGCCTGCAACGATTGGCATAAAGCTCTTAGTTTTGGAAAGCTGGATGCAAAAAGAATGATCGATAAGTATTGTACTGAATAAGTTCGTATCAGGAATACTAAGCTTTTTGTAAATTTGAAGCAAAGATAAAATCAGAAAACAATGAGATTATTACATAGCTCAAGGATCAAATTTTTATTTATCATACTTGCTTTAATTACTTTAGCTATGCATACTGCATGTAAGGATGATAAAAGGATCATTTCCATATCAGGTATTGTTAACGATCCGAATTTTGACAAGCAATTACAGGAAGCTGAAGTAAATTTGTTTACTCAAAAAACCGCGACAGGTACCTTCACATATAATTTCGAAAAAATTGCTACTACTCAGAGTGATGAGAATGGCGAATTTGAATTTCATGTAGAGTTTGCCTATAACCTTGCCTTTAAGCTGGTTTTTTCGAAAGAGAACTATTTTGGAAATACAACCATCTTTGAAATTGAAGCACTGTCTGATAATGATACATACTTTAATGAATTTGATATGTATCCTGAAGCACTTATCCATTTTCATCTTGTTAATCAAAATCCTTTTGATAATACTGATAAAGTAATGTACCGGTTAATTAATTTCGATGTGGATTGCGATGGTTGTTGCCCAACCGCATTCCGCACGTTCGAAGGTTATAATATCGATGAATCGTTCGATTGTTTGGTTTATGGAAATCAGGAATATACGATTGAATTTATAACAATAAAAAATGGTGTGTCGAATCATCCAACGCGGGTTGTGTATTGTCCGGCCTTCGAAACAAGTAATGTAGAATTGATTTTTTAATCAGAAATAGAAAATATGCAGTTAAATATCGAAATCATTATTTATCTCGTTTCGGGCATTATAGTTGGAGCTGTGATTGTAAGTATTTTACTGATCTCGCGCCAGAAAAAACTCCAATCACAGAATAATCAACTTGTCGGCGAAATAGATACAGTCAAAAGTGAGAATATTGAATTTCAGACTAATCACAAGGTTGCCGAAGAAAAATATCTTTTTCTCGAAAAATCAATTCAGCAAGAACGCAAAGATTATGATAATAACCTCCTTCAATTAAAAACTGAAATCAGTAAAAAAGATGACCTGTTTGTTAAATTGAATACAGAGTTGGCTGTAAAAAGTACTGATCTAAAAAATCTTGAGAAGAAGCTTTCTGAACAAAAATCTGAAATCGAACAAATCAGGGAGAAATTTCAATCGGAGTTTAAAATTCTTGCCAATGAGATATTCGAAGAAAAGAGTAAGAAATTTACCGATCAAAACAAAACCAATATCAATGATATTTTAAATCCCTTAAGGGATAAGATCAAGGATTTTGAACGTAAGGTAGAGGAAACTTACGACAAGGAATCAAAACAAAGGTTTTCTTTAAAGGAAGAAGTGAAACGCCTGGCCGAGCTAAACCAGCAGGTTAGCACCGAGGCCTCCAACCTTACCAGAGCACTCAAAGGCCAGGCTAAAACACAGGGGAACTGGGGTGAGTTGATTCTTGAGAATATTCTGGAAAAATCAGGCTTGGAGAAGAACAGGGAGTATTTTATTCAGCAATCTTTTACAACAGCCGAGGGAAAGAGGCTGCAGCCTGATGTAATAATCAGTTATCCGGGAAAAAGGCATGTGGTGATCGATGCAAAAGTCTCACTTGTAGCCTATGAACGTCTGTCCTCAGCCGAAACTATGGAGGAACAGGAGACAGCCAGGAAAGAGCATTTAATTTCAGTGAAGAACCATATTATTGAATTAAGCAGGAAAAACTACCAGGATATATATCAAATAAGCAGTTTTGATTTTGTAATGTTATTTCTACCTGTCGAACCAGCTTATCTTGCAGCATTACAGGCCGATAGTGAACTTTGGAATTTCGCTTACGACCGTAGGGTACTTCTGATGAGCCCTACCAATTTAATAGCTGCACTTAAACTGGTCTCTGGTCTTTGGCAACAGGAATATCAAAACCGGAACGTTCAGGAGATTGCAAAGCGAAGCGGCGAGTTATACGATAAATTCGTCGGACTATACAACGATCTTGAAGAAGTAGGTAAAAAGATTGAAGCCACCCAGATAGCTTATAAAGGAGCAATGAATAAATTGATGGAGGGTAAAGGTAACCTTATTCGCAGGGTTGAAGCAATAAAAGGATTGGGGGCAAAAACGAAAAAGAACCTGCCCGATTCAGTTGTCAAGAATGCAATAGAAGAAATAGGGGAGTAAAATCGGTTTATTTTATTTAGAACAAATCAGCATAAAAAAATGACCTTTGTCATGTATATGATTTATTCCTTTTGGAAATTATTAAACGTGTTGTAAAAATAAACCTATGTTCGTAATGTCTATTTATGAGCAGTAAAAGACTAAAATTCAATAGTATATCATTGTGCGTTTTGTATATATATTATGAATATTTGGACTATTCTAAATAAAATAAAAATAAAATTTTGTCTTGCAGATTTTTGTTTCTATAGTATATTTGTAATGTAGGTATTTAGATACCTAAATAATGAAAAGTGTAAGCCGAAAGGCAACCAAAGATATTTAAAGTTTAGTCTTGTTAGCGATTAATTGGTTGGTGATTTTTCAGGCGGCACGGAAGTCCTTTCCGGTCGCCTGTTTTTTTTACTTCTTTCCTGAAACGATCAGCACAATTTCACCCTTAAGTGTATGATTTTCATAGTATTCGATAAGTTCCATCAGATTACTCCTGATAGTTTCTTCATAAACCTTTGATATTTCGCGAGATATGCTTGCCGACCTCTCAGGCCCAAATACATCAACCATCTGACGGAGGGTTTTTATCAGTCGAAAAGGCGATTCATAGAAAACCATGGTCCGTGTTTCATTTTCCAACATTGATAATCGTTTGGCACGTCCTTTTTTCTGTGGTAAAAATCCTTCGAATGAAAATCGGTCGGAGGGCAGCCCGGAATTAACCAAAGCCGGAACAAATGCGGTGGCACCGGGTAGGCAATGAACCGAAATATCGTTTTCGAGGCATTGGTTTATAATCAAATAGCCCGGATCGCTAATGCCGGGAGTTCCGGCGTCGGAGACCAAAGCAATATGGCTGCCCGATTTCAGACGATTCACAATATTGGCAACTGTTTTATGTTCGTTGAATTTGTGATAGGAAATCTGGGTGGTTTTAATTTCAAAGTGTTTAAGTAATATGCCGGTTTTCCGCGTGTCTTCAGCTAAAATAATATCAACATTTCTAAGAGTCTCAATTGCCCTGAAAGTCATATCATCAAGATTCCCTATGGGGGTAGGAACAACTATCAGTTTACCTTTGTCCATTAAAATTCAAGTAATTAGTTAAATATTCCTTCGTATTCAAGATAGTCGATCAGTAGCCGGAAAAGGTTTTCATAGCCGGAAAGCGGAAGGCCTTCCGCTTTATCGTAAATGTTATGATATTCTTTATAATCGCCTAATGTATAAATGAAGAATGAGTGAACTCCTTTTTGGCTAAAGAAATAATGATCGCTGTTTGCTGCTGCACCCCTTACACCAATCTTTTTAAGATATGCTTTATCATTGTTAATAGTTCTTAGCTGCTTGAATTCTCTTTCGAAAACCGATCCATTAACTACTTTTATTCCATCTTCGCCACTGCCAATTAAATCGAGGTTCCAAAGGCATTTGATCTTTGCCAGAGGAAAGACAGGATTTTCAGTGTAGTATTTTGAGCCTAACAATCCGGCTTCTTCAGCTGAAAACCAGATAAATGCAATCGAGTAATAAGGTTTTGTCTCACAATTTTGGAAATGTCTTGCAAAATCCATGATCATTGCCGAACCACTTGCATTATCGTTGGCGCCGGGAAAATAGGTGTCTTTTCCCATTCTTCCCAGATGATCGTAATGGGCTGTAAACACAACAAATGAATCCGTTTGTCCGGGTATGGTAGCAATTACGTTTTGTGATTTGTACTTTTTCCAATACCTGCTTTTTATATGCAATTCAATTTCTTCTTCATTTTCTGGCTCAAGTATCCCTTTAACAATCTGGATAAAGGGAAATTTTTTTCTGATTGTTGAAGGCCTGTAAACAAGATTGCCAGGAACTACTTCGATAATTCCCCGAGCCTGTGCAGGATTCTCCTTAATCACAAACTTTACAAATTCCTTTACGGTAATATCATTAATGCCGGTTGTATCAATGGCGATAAAGTAATCAGATAAATCGTTCGATAGCATGTTGTTAAGTGCATCTTTATATTCGACCACCTTTTTATTTATCCATGCAATTTTAAAATTCCCTTTAATTGATGACGAACTTGCGTGCACAAGATAATCGATTCCGGGTTGCAATTTCTTACCGTTTACCGTAATTGACATGTGAGATGGAAATGTGTTTATGGGCATAGAAAATTCCTGAAACCAGCTATTCCCCAATTTACTCAGACCAATCTTTCCGGCTTCATCTGCAAGGTATTTTGCTGCAATCCTGTCGCCTTTTTCAACATAACCTCGTCCATGAAATTCCGGAGATGAAAGTTTTGAGATAATCCGGCGTGCATAATCGATATCCTGCGAAACAGCAACAATAGAAAAAAAACAAACGAGAATTGATATAATACTTCTTTTCATTGAGACAAATATTAAATGAACCTGCGGCTTACTATCGATAAAAACTTTTGAACTACCCTGCTGTCGCTATCCCATGAAAAATTCGATGTAATATATTCAATGGCCTCATCAAGGGTAGGGCTATTATTTATTGTGTCGACTGTTTGCAAGTAATTTTCACTGTTTCCATCGAACAGCTCCTTAGTAAACCATATTTTATCGTTAAGGCTAACAGCTTTATGAATATTGCTGATTGGTTTTTTCTTGAACTGACTTACAATATCCTTGTCTCCCTTTGTTCCTGATATCAAGTCGTATAACGATTTTTTGTCAGCACCCAATTGCTCGCCGATGACCTTACCTCCATTTTGGTTTACCGGAGCTTTTTTTTTCGTGGACTTAGGTTTTGCTACAGAATTTGGTGTTTCAACTACTGATTCGGCACCTGGTTGACTAATACCGTGAGTTTCTTTATTAATTTCAGGCATTTGAAGTTGGGGTATATCTGCTTCAGGTTTACTTTCCGGTTTTAAAGATTGTTTAATAAACGGATCATCTTTTTGTTTTTTTATTTCGGTAGGTGCATCATGTTTTTCTTCTCTGGTATTTTCTTCATGAGCACTTGTGTGAACATCTGGTTTGTTGACCTCTATACTTTCAATTTCCGAAACCGGCTCAGGGATAATTGTGTCCACCTTATCAGATTCAGGATTTTTCTCATCAGGATCAAACCGGCTATCATTTGCCTGCAATTCATTAATTGTTTTTTCTTCAACAGGAATTTCCATATTATTATAAGGTATTCCGAATTGCCAGGATATTAGGGTATTATAAATCGACCGGAGTTTGTCCTTGGCAATATCAATTTCGATTTCCGAAGGGATATTTTCATCCGGAATATTTGATAGCGATTCCTGTAATTTATTGATCAGTTGTAAACTGTTGAGAAAAAAATCCTTGTTTTGCATATTATGGTAATCTAATTAACAGAGCGTAAAAGTAAAACTTTTTACCATAGCAAGTTATACCTTAATCCATCAATTTGTTGGCTTAATATCGCAATTTGCAGGTAATATTTATATTTTTGCTTTGTATTCAATTTTGATAGGATGTCGATGCAGTTTGTTGAAAATGTGGCCAATAGTAATTCACCCAGGGGGTGGATCGAAGTTATTGTAGGATCGATGTTTTCAGGCAAAACCGAGGAACTCATCAGAAGGCTCAAGCGAGCTCGTCTGGCTAAACAACGAGTCGAGATATTTAAACCCCTGATTGATAAGCGCTATTCGGAAGAGGAAGTTGTGTCGCACGATGCCAATGCCATTTATTCAACCCCTGTTGAGTCGGCACAAAATATTTTACTACTTGCAAGTAATGTCGATGTTATTGGTATCGACGAAGCCCAGTTCTTTGATAAAGCATTGGTTGAAGTGTGTAATAAATTGGCCGATAATGGAATCCGGGTAATTATTGCAGGACTCGATATGGATTACCTTGGAAAACCATTTGGTCCAATACCTGATCTTTTAGCCACTGCCGAGCATATCACAAAGGTACATGCTATTTGTCCACGGTGCGGAAACAATGCTCAGTATTCGCACAGGTTAACTGAATCAGACAAACTTGTTTTATTAGGCGAACAGTTGGAATATGAACCCTTATGCCGGACCTGTTTTATTAAAGCTGTGGGCGCATAAAAGTGTATTGCATTTAGTTTGAAAGCTTCAGTATTTATTCGAATTTAATTATGAATAATTAAAATATAGAATTATGGATGTAAAAGAAAAAGTTTTAAGTACTCTGGTTGATAGTGAAAAACCACTGAAAGGCGCAGAGATTGCCACACTTTCGGGAATTGAGAAAAAGGAGGTTGATAAAGCCATTAAAGCCCTCAAGAAAGAAGAGAAGATTTACTCTCCAAAGGTTTGTTTTTATGATGTAAAAGAATAGAAAAGAGACAAACATTTTAAGCCTTAATAAGAGGCTATTTCAAATTAATATTTTATGAGACTTGAAAAAGTAAAGGCACGGTAGACGTGCCTTTTTGTTTGGTGTAAATCAATATAATCCTGTTGTCTTCTAACTAAGTTAATTAATAATAATCTGTTGGTTTAGCCAGTTATCGTGCCTTTTGATCGATAGGATATAGAATCCGGATTTTACCTGTGACACATCGATAAATTTTGTTCCTGTAGTGTTTCCTTGCATTACAATTTGTCCTGATGTGTTTAGTAAAATATATTCCTGACTGAAAGAATTTTGATTATTAATAAAAATCCGGTCTTTAGCAGGATTTGGGAAAACAAGCTGTTGATTAATTATAATTTCATTATTTCCAACAAGATATTCACCGGTTCCGATTACTATTAATTCGATACTCCCGCCATTACTCGAAATCATGAAGATTGTTGTGTCAGGCACGTTATCTCCTGGTGTATAAAACACAAAAGCCTCATATTCTTCGCCCGGTTGCAATATTGTATTCAAATCGAATTCTATTGAAAAATCAGGGTGAGGATTAATCTGGGAAACCGATGAGAAGGTTAATTCAGCTTGTCCTGCATTCCTGACTACAAATGGCAGCGATTCGGTGTTGGTAACCAAAATAGTATCAAAATTTAAAACACTATCAGAAGCGAAACTAATTTGAGGTAATAACTGAATTCCGGTGCGAATAATGAAAACGGTGAGATTTCCCCCATTACTTTCAATAATAAATGACAATGAATCGGAAACTTCATCAATTGGCTGGTAAATGATATTAAACTGGTAATCATCGGCACCCAGAAGTGTTTGGTTTAGATCGAAATTAGTTGAAAATTCGGTTCCGGCTAAATTTGTTACTGAAGAAAACGAAAGGGTATCATTGGCCCTGTTTGTCAGAATAACTTCAATTGTATCGGTTTCTCCTACAGGTATTGTTTCTTCAGGATAAATACTGTCGGTAACCAACATTGCCAATGGAGCAAAAAGTGATGTGGTCGGGTACGATTGTGCATTCCATGTATTCATTCCTCCAAGCATGTTGTAAACTTCCTGAAAGGCCAAGGTTTGCATCATATTAAAAGTTGCCCCGCTTCTGCCACCCGATGCACAATGTACCAGATAGGCTTTGTTTTTATTGAGCGAGTCGATTAGGGAATTGAAGTTTGGATCGTAGTAGTTCCGGTTAATTGCACCTTCCAAATGCATAGGAATATATTCGTTCGGTGTCCTTACATCGAGGATGACAAAATTGGGATTATTCGCATTTGCATTGATTAAACTGTCGCTTTGGGCAACGTTGAGATGCTCAAAGATGGGTGAAGATTGGGCAAAAAGTATTGTAGTATTGCAAATTAAGGTGCAAGTAATCAGGATAAACTGTACAATGGTAGCAGATTTCTTCTTCATAGCTTTTTTCTATTGATTCAAGCATAAATATATGAAATTTGAATCATATTCATATCATACAAATTTTGGCTAAATCTCATTTTGCGGTGCTATGAATATTTCTGTATGTTTTTAAATCAGAGAATTGTTATTTCACAAATTGAATTAAATAGACCCGTCCTTTAGGGCGGGGAATACAAATAGCATAGTATTGTTCCCCTCTTTCCTTCTGCCAAACGCATAGCGTTTGGCAGAAGGAAAGAGGGGGGCGTATTAATTCTTGAATCCCGCCCTAAAGGACGGGGCTATTGAAAAAGTGAAAATTAGTTTTGTGCTTAATTATAAATACGGGATAAAAAATTAATTCCAACAGCACATTATTATCAACATTCAATTATATATAATTCATAAGTTTTAGCCAGCCCCTCAAAATAAGATTTCGCCCATATTTTAAATTCGATTACTGAAGAGGGAAACATGCAACATAATGACAAAACAGAAAGAGGCTGCCAAATATCGACAGCCTCAATTGAATTTTTGTATTGTTCATTCAACGATTATTCACATAATGATTCCATAGTATCTTTAATATAGCCGGGAGTTGATATAATTTTTGTAAAAGTACCCATGGTTAAATCAGGCCAATGAAGAGCTATTCTGAAACGGCCATGGAGCATTGTTGCCTCTTTTCCCTGAAGGATTATTTCGTATGGTAAGGCAGCGACATGGTCTTCACCAATAATCGGAAGAAAAAATAATTCACCATCTTCTTTGTTGAGCAGGGCAACTCCAAAAACTGCAACCTGCTCCGATTTGAAAATAAGCTCGTAAACTTTCTTAGTGCTGCCCTTACCGGCATTCAGATTTTTTGTGATAGTAGCCAATCCTTGTTCAAAGCTGTCGAATTCATGGAGCTCAACCGGATCGGTAAATTCTTCCATCCCAAACATATACTGATATTCGCGCAAATCTTCAAGTTCCACATTCCCACCAAATGAAGTAGAATTTCCATTGAATATCATCAGTACTTGTTTTATATTTTTAGAAATGTCAGTTAGTTGTTCCTCATATTTCACAAAATTATCCATGAAATAGGCATTGAAAAGATACAATGGATTGATGAAACTGACATCTATATTATTACCTTTTGCCACAAATCCAACTTTTAAGGCAGCAGCCAGGGCCCCACGATCCTCTATCTTCAAGCATATATTTGTAATAGCCCTGCTTGTAAAGACAACCACCGACAGATTTAGATTCTTTTCAGGATTATAATTCCCAATTACATCGAAACCAGCATTGGTAAGAGCATCAATGCATTTTTGCTGTGCCTCGGCAATAGTTCCTTTATAAACACCTGCTTTTATATACGGCGAAAGTGTTACATCTTTTTGTCCATTGGTAGTTAGCCACATCAGAACGATCAGAAGGAGTGGAAAAAATTTGCTAATTTTCATAGTTATCAATTGATTAGTTTATTATTGAATAATTATCGATTCTTACATACTTCATGGTAGATTACCTGATCTAAGTTTTAATCGGAAATCTAAACCAATGCAAGATACTCTGAATTTTTTATATTACGAATCAGATACTGTTTAATATTTCCAAATAATTAAGAATACGTTTCGGAATAACCTGACCACTTCTACTTGTTCTTTTTCCCATTAACTTCTCTAAAAACATCATTAATTAGCTTGCTATTCGCTGTTTTTATTGATTGTTAAAGTAAAGAATATCTGTGTATAAATCGGTCAATTTGTTTCTCTTCAATTCCTAAGTGAATATGATTTGAGTGTTTTCTCCTCCACACATTTCGTAAAACTCTCCTACAGTTAATACAGCACTTACTTCATCATGAAGGTCGTCTTTGGATAATTTGAACATGTCCATTGCAAGTTTACAGGCATAAATTTCTCCTCCTCCTGCTGTAATCATCTCAAGGAATTCTTCAACTGTTGGGATATCGAGTGCTTCCATTTGGCTTCGCATCATAGCAGAAACACCGGCCTCAACACCCGGAATCATACCCAGCAGTGTAGGAAAAGGGAGCCCACCCGGCATTCGCATTGCTGGATTGCCGACTGTTGACGTATGTAGCTTCTTCATTTGCTTTTTTGTTATTGCATCGAGGCCAAAAAAAGTAAAGAACAATTTTGCCTCAATTCCTTCCATAACTGCTCCGTTACCCATAACAAGGGTGGCATAGACATCTTCGATAGATCCTTTTGCGCAAATTAAGCAAACCTTCTTTAGTGGTTTATCCTGATCACTCATGTTTTATTTTTTACAGTTTATAGTTTATATCTGATAACCAGTTGTAAAATTGATTAAACACAACTGGATGGTTTTGCGATACCTGCAATTCGCGATGCTTTCTTAAGAGGTCCTCCGGGAAAGAGTTTGTAGAATTCCTTAATATCAATTATCCCTGACTTTCCAACTGAACGGATTGTAAGTGTTGCACCCGAATCAACCTTTTCCCTGATAAAATCAAGTACCTGAAAATGTTTATCTGTCAGGTTGATATTTTCTTCTTTTGCTATTTCCTCAGCAATTTCCTTACTCCATTCGGTGCTGTTAACC
>CAYLZH010000177.1:0-10951 GCA_964388245.1 uncultured Bacteroidales bacterium | reverse complement strand
AACGATATCGAAAAACAGCAAGTTATGGAATTCAAATACCCTAAATTACCTGACCAGGATAATGGTAGAACAACCCTCTGCTCTACGTGAGATAATTTCAAATACGCTTCATAATGAAATTTGGCGCCTGGATCAGATTCTTCCCTCCGAAACAATAAAAGGGATATATAAAGTTAGTAAGAAAAGATTCAGTATTTTTGATTTCGTTTTAATTAAAGGAAACTTATTAAAAAGAAAACTCTTAAAAGAAAATTAATCTACAAGATAAGAAATCGATAAATGCCTGAAAACATCGCTATACAGACAAATAATCTTTCAAAACTTTACAGGCTTTATAATTCACCCCGCGACAGGCTTAAAGAGGCAATTCATCCGTTAAGGAAAAAATATCATAAAGATTTCTATGCCTTGAATAAAATCAGCATTAAAATTTCGAAAGGGCAAACCATTGGCATAATAGGGCAAAATGGAAGTGGTAAATCAACCATGCTGAAAATTTTATCATCAGTACTGTCGCCCAGTTCCGGTGAATATTCATGCTCAGGTAAAGTATCATCTTTACTCGAACTGGGAGGCGGCTTTAATCAGGAGCTTTCAGGTCTTGACAATGTATATTTCAACGGGGCCATTCAGGGAATAACCAAGAAAGAAATGAAGCAAAAACTCCCTGAAATTATAGATTTTGCCGATATCGGTGAATTTATTTACCAGCCGGTAAAAAGTTATTCAAGTGGTATGTATGTGCGACTTGCATTTGCCGTTGCAATAAATATCGATCCTGAAATCCTGGTTATCGACGAAGCCTTGTCGGTTGGGGATCTACGTTTTCAGCAAAAATGCTATCGGAAAATTAGGGAATTTAAAGATTCGGATAAGACCATCCTTTTTTGTTCTCACGACTTATCTGCTGTAAAAAATTTCTGCGACCGTGTAATTTGGTTAGACAAGGGCACAGTAAAAGATTATGGCGAAACAGACTATGTATGCGATCAGTATCATTCGTTTATGAGTTACAATTCGGAAGCTAAAACCACTATTGTAAATTCAGGACCTGGCAATAATGGCATTGAAAGTGCAAAAAGTGAAATACACTGGGACGACATTAGCCACTGTCTTTCGTTTGGCGAGGGCGGTGCAAAAATAACCGGGATAGTTCTTAGGGATAAAAAAAATAGCTCAAGGTTGGAATATATTGAGGGTGGTGAAAAGGTCAAAGTTTTTGTCAAAATTGAATCTTTTGCAGACCTGACTCACCCGGGCATTGGTATCCTGCTCAACGATAAGCTGGGTAATCCTGTATTTACAATCAATAATTATATTTTTGGTGTTCCCATATTCCTGAAGAAAGATTCGACAAACACTTTGATGATTGAGTTTGAATTTCCTAAAATCACGGCAGGAAATTATACAATGTCAGTTTCGGTTTTTGAAGGAAACCAGCAGGAGCATGTTCAGCACCATTGGATACATGATGCACTGCTTATAAGTGTTAACAACTCCGATTTAAAGTATAATCTCGGATCGCAGTTAGTAATTGATAAGGCCAGGATTGTAAATATTGATCATTGAAATTTCCATCATGTTATTTAACAAACATTTACCTGAAGCCTATTTCCTAAACAATCCCGAATATATTTCGCCTGAAAGTTCATGGATCGAACATATTCCCTTCGCGTTTTTCCTTATCGAATTTCTAAAACCTGATTCTTTTGTTGAGCTTGGTACGCACTCTGGTGTTTCCTTTTTTGCATTTTGCCAGGCTGTTAAAAATCTACAACTAAACACCCGGTGCCATGCCATCGATACCTGGGAGGGGGATAAACAAGCCGGATATTATGGCGGGAAAGTTTATAATGTAGTAGCAGAAATTAACAAGCAATATAGTGAGTTTGCAACATTACACAGGATGACTTTTGATCAGGCTTTGCATAAATTTCCTGATAAAAGTATCGACCTGCTCCATATCGATGGCTTACATACCTACGAGGCTGTTAAACATGATTATCAATGCTGGTTACAAAAAATGAGCGATAAGGGGATAGTGCTTCTTCATGATACACAGGAAATGGAGAAGGACTTTGGTGTTTGGAAATTCTTTAATGAAATAAGGCGCATATATCCATCGATTGAATTAGTGCATGGGCATGGCCTTGGAGTATTATGCACAGGTACAAAAATTAACCCGGTGTTTCTTGATTTTGTAAACCAGGCTAAATCCAATAGCAATTATTTAAACCTTTTTCAACAACTTGGAGAAAAGATCACGCTTTTACTTGAAACTAATCGTCTCGAAAACAATTGGCTCCATAGCCATCAGAAATCCGAAGAGTTCAGAATAAAATACGAAAAAGCAATGAAGTCCTTTGAAGAGGTAACCGGATCGTTATCGTGGAAGGTTACAGCTCCATTTCGCAGGTTCTCAGAAAAAATAAGATTCAAACATAAAGGCAATATTTAAATGAATCAACTAAACAGGTTTTTCTATTTTATCATAACCATGTTGCGGCAACGGTTTATAGTTCAGCAATTGGTCAGGCGCGATTTTCAGAATAAGTACCTTGCCTCATACATTGGTTTACCCTGGGCATTTATTCAGCCGGCAGCATTAATTTTAGTCATGTGGTTTGCTTTTACCTATGGATTAAAAATAAAAACAATGGACGGCCAGTCGTCGTTTGTTCCGTGGCTAATTTGCGGAATGGTTCCCTGGTTATACATTAGCGAAACCATCACGTCTTCCTCTCGCTCACTGCTTGAATATTCCTACCTGATAAAAAAAACATCGTTTAAAATAGGTATTATTCCAATTATTAAAATTTTCACCGGCCTGGCCATTCATCTGTTCTTTATAATTGTAATTGTAGTATTTGTATTAGCATATGGCCACAAACCTAATATATACTGGATTCAGATTATTTATTACATGTTTGCAACTTTTATTTTGCTTACCGGAGTAGGATGGTTGGTTTCATCAATTACTGTATTTGTTAGAGATATCGGTCATTTTATTACTGTTGGAACAACAATTCTTTTTTGGGCAACTCCAATAATCTGGCCCTATAGTATGCTTACCGGAAATATGAAATATCTGGCATTGCTCAATCCCTTCTTTTACATTGTCGAAGGATATAGATATACCTTCTTATATGATATCTGGTTTTTCGAATATACCGAAATGAATATTTTCTTCTGGAGTTTTACTGCAGTTATTTTTATTGTGGGTGCCTTTATTTTTCAGAAGCTTAAACCTCATTTTGCCGATGTGCTTTAATTCATTGCCTGAATTCTGATAATTATGCTGGCTAATAAAACTATAGCTGTAGTTGTTCCCACTTTTAACGAGGAAAAACAAATAGGCAAGGTAATTACAACCATGCCCGATTTTGTCGACAGGATAATTGTTGTGAATGATTACTCTGATGATAAAACTGAGAAGGAGGTAATCGACTATATCAACAATAAGAAATATAATAAGTCTGCATGTTCAATTCATCCGGTAACCCCTCAACCTCCTACTATCGATTATAACTATGCTGATTATGTAGTTCAGAAAAACAATATTGAGGAAATTAAATATTTCACGCCTACTGAAGTTTATTATCCCGATAAAGTTAACAACAGGATTATATTGATAAATCACCAGAAAAATGCAGGTGTTGGTGCTGCAATTGCAAGTGGATATAAATGGGCAAAGGATCATGGAATTGATTGTACCGCAGTGATGGCCGGCGATGGCCAAATGGCTCCTAACGAACTATCAGAAATTTGTATGCCTGTGATTAATGGAGAAGTCGATTATGTAAAAGGAAACCGCTTAATACATGGTAGTTCGTGGTTGGTAATTCCTAAAATCAGGTACCTTGGTAATGCAGTACTTACCATCTTCACAAAAATGGCTTCGGGATATTGGCACGTATCCGATACGCAATCGGGTTATACAGCCATCTCTAAAAGTACATTAAACTCTATCAGGCTGTATAAGATTTACAAAAGCTATGGAATGCCAAACGATTTATTGGTAAAACTTAATATAGCATTTTGTACAATCCGGGAGGTTAAAATAAAGCCGGTGTATAACATTGGCGAAAAATCAAAAATGAAAGTAGTGAAAGTAATACCAACCGTTTCATTTTTACTGCTGAAATTATTCTTTCAGCGCTTATGGATTAAATATCTTTTTCGCGATTTTCACCCCCTGTTTTTACTTTACCATCTGGGCTTTATTCTTTTTTTTAGCTTAATTCCTTTTGCCATAAAAATAATCAGGATAATTTTAGCCGGACAAGAAGCCAACCCGCTAACAATCCTCGCATTTTTCTTCTTGTTTATTTCCAGTTTTCAATCTTTTCTTTTTGCCATGTGGATGGATATACAGGATAATGACCGTCTGTATAAATAACTACTTTAACCTTAAATGAAAATCCTAATTTTAAGTACCTCCTTTCCAGGCGAGGATGATTCTGAGATAGGAGGTAAATTTGTTTATTATGATGCATTAGCTTTATCGCAAAATGGTGCCGACGTTACAGTTTTAACTCCACATTATAAAGGGGCACTTAAAATAAAGCACATCAATAGTAAACTCAGGGTCGTTCGGTTTTGTTATTTTCTGCCACATAAATATCAGGTGTTGGTTGATAATAAAAATCCAATTTATGGCAGCAGAAGTATATCAAAATTCCTGAACATTCCTTTTTTTCTGATATCATTTATATACAATACATTCAAATTTGGACGACATACCGATATCATACATTGCAATTGGACCCTAACAGTACTTATAGCATTACCGGCAAAAATCCTGTTCAGGAAACCGATTGTTCTTACAGCACGGGGTAGTGATCTCAGGTTGGTGCCTGTGTGGCTGAATAAGTGGATTTACAGAAAAGTTGATGCAGCTATTAATTGCTATGGGCCTCAACCATGGAACAGGATGCAAAAACAAACCTTTCCTTCAAACTATATTAAACTGCCTCTTATTTCTGAAAGGTATGTCGGTAGCGATTTACCGGATGACATATCATCTTTAAAGAGTTATCAGGAGAGTGAATTGAAGGTTCTTTTTCTTGGAAGGATCGATTCGGTTAAAGTAGACCTGTATCAATTGCCTGTTTTTGAAATAATCCGGGCTGCCGTAAAATTATATCATCAGAAAATAAAAATATTCATATGCTTTATCGGCGGGGGTGATCAAGTCATAATCGATAAAATGCAAAGAATTATTCAGAAAAATGGAATGTCTGATTATATAAAACTGATCGGATTCAGAAAAGATCCGGTAAAGTATTTCAGGCTTTTCGATGTTGGAATAGGAGGGATCGCGTTTAATACTGTGGCACAGGAATTTGCCATGAATAGCTGTTTGCAGATACTCGTTAACACCAATGATAACCAAAACACACCATGGGAGAATAACAAAAACTGCTATTTAGTTCAACCAGGTTCAGAAGTTTGCATAGCCGAAGTTTTATTGCTAATCAGTGAGCAAAAGGATAAAACCAATGAAATTCAACAAAATGCTCACAAAATGATGTCTCAATTTGTAATGACCCCAACTGAAGGAGGAAAATATTATATTAAGGCTTTTAAAAGGCTGATAAAGAGGAATTAAAAAACTACGATATCAAGAAATTACCTATGGAAAGAGAAAACAGGTTTAAGGGAGTATATATCCACCCCACTGCCGAGGTGTCGGACGAAGCGATTATCGCAAGAGGGACCGCTATATGGAACCAGGCACAGGTTAGGGAGCATGCACAAATTGGCATGAATTGTAATCTGGGGAAGGACACCTATATCGATATAGGAGTTAAAATTGGAAACAATGTAAAGATTCAAAATGGGGTTTCTGTTTACCGGGGTGTCGAAATAGAGGATGATGTTTTGCTGGGCCCTTATATGACTTTTTCCAATGATTTATTCCCAAGGGCCTGGATTATCGATTTTGAAGTTGCAGATACCAGGGTAAAGACAGGAGCCTCGATTGGAGCAAATGCAACAATAATTTGTGGTACAACCATTGGTGAATTTTCAATGATAGGTGCTGGGAGTGTGGTTTGTAAAAATGTTCCACCTTATGCGCTTGTTTTGGGCAATCCAGCTAAGGTAAAAGGTTTTGTTGGAAGATCAGGCCAAAAATTAAATGAGTTAATTGAGGAAACCGAAACGCATGTTTTGCTCAGATGTAGTAAAAACGGAGAAGAGCAAAAAATTGATAAAACTCTTTATTATAAATCATTCGAAAATAAGTGATCCCTCTTGCTAAACCCTGGTTCGACAAGAATGAGGCAGACATTGTAAGTGAAGTCTTACAATCAGGATGGGTAGCAGGACAGGGGCCTATGAACCTGCAATTATCAAATGAGGTTTGTGAATTTGTTGGATCGAAATATGCTATCCCTGTTTGCAATTGCACATCGGGTTTGCACCTTGCATTAATCACCCTTGGGATTGGAAAAGGCGACGAGGTTATAGTGTCAGATTTTTCGTTTCCTGCAACAGCTCATGCAGTAATAATGTGTGGTGCAACGCCCCGGTTTGTCGATGTTGATTTGGGAACCTACAATATTAAACCAGATCTGATAGCACAATACATCAATAAAAAAACCAGGGGGATAATTGTTGTTCATGCTTTTGGGCATATGGCAGAAATTGATCGAATCAGCAGAATAGCAAAAGAAAACGATCTGTTTGTTATAGAAGATGCAGCGTGTGCTTTTGGAGCAACTTATAAAAACAAAAAGGCAGGGAGCTATGGCGATATTTCGGCATTCTCGTTTCATGCCCGAAAAAATATAACATCGGGCGAGGGAGGAATTGTAGTTACTGATTCTGAGGAATGGGCAAATAAAATAGATTCACTGTCTTGCTTTGGAATGGAATCAGCATTTAACAGGCAGAAAGAGTTCACCATTCCATCCTTTGTTTTTGAGGGATTTAATTACAAACTTTCGGATATTCAGGCAGCTATTGCAGTCGAACAAATCAGGAAATATCCAATAATTGTAAAAAGAAAGCGGGACCTTGTTGTCTGGTATAATAGCTTTTTCAGTGATAATGACTTGATAGAAATACCTATTGAAGCTGAAAACTGTCAACATGTTTATCAATCTTATGTGGTACTTTTACATAAGAAAATCGATCGAAATAAAATAATCATTGCGTTACGCAACGATGGTATTCAAACCCAGATCGGAACCTATTCCCTTCATTGTCAGCCAGTATATAAGAGCAATGACAAGTGCTCCAATTCATTACATTTAATGGATCAAACTCTTGCACTGCCATTGTTTTATGAACTGAAGGATGCACAGGTTACTTATATCGCCGAAAGACTTATGTGTCATTTGTGCAACACTTTAAACCATAAAAGAATAGAATGAACCTAAATGGGAAAAAAGTACTTGTAACCGGAGGTGCTGGATTTATCGGGAGCCATTTATGCGATCGACTATTATCAGAACCGGTTGAAACAATAATTGCAGTTGATAATCTTTATCTGGGGAAAACACAAAATCTGAAGAAGGCATTTTCTTATCCAAATTTCGAATTTATAGAGGCCGATATTTGCGATTTCGACTATCTGCAGGGAATCATTATCAGAAATAAGATCGATATAATATTTCATCTGGCCGTTATTCCGCTTGAAACATCTATTGATCAACCTGTCTGGAGTTTTAATCAAAATGTGCGAATGACACAAAATATCCTGGAAGTAATTCGTCGACAAAATCGGGAAATAGCATTGGTTGCCTTTTCAACATCCGAAGTATATGGTTCGGCAGCTTATACACCAATGAACGAAATTCATCCTTTCCAATCCCATACTCCTTATGCTGCAAGTAAGGTTGCTTCTGATATGCTTATTTACTCCTATGCCAAAACATATGGTTTGGAATTTGTCATAATCAGACCATTTAATAACTATGGACCAAGGCAAAACGAAGGAAACTATGCGGGTCTGATTCCGCTGACTATTCAAAGGATTTTAAACAATGAAATGCCGGTAATTTATGATGATGGAAATCAAACCCGGGATTTTATTTTTGTTGAAGATACTACCTATTGGACTGTTGAAATAACAAAATGTAATCAGGCCTATAGAAAAATGATTAACCTGGCATCGGGTAATCAGGTCTCTGTTGAACAGGTAATTCGTACTATTTGCAATGCAATGAACTATTCTGGGGGTATCGAATATCGTCCTAAACGCCCGGGAGATGTTAGTGAGCACCAGGGCGATGTTCAATTAATTCAGGATTTGGTTAATTTTGAAACACGCACAAATTTTCGCACCGGGATAGCTAAAACGGTTGAATGGTATCGTAACAATTTGGAAGAACAAAAGGATGTAAATTTTTAACCGGACAAAGGCAATGCTTAGGAAAATTCAGGAAATTTATAAGAAATTAAGGCTGGATAAAAAGAACGAGTTCAACCGTTCTTTGTCATTTGGCGATTACTTTACCGACAGGTGGGAAAAAGCCCAATTTCATGGTTTTGGGAAAGGTTCATCGGTTTACGATAATGTTTTGGTTTTGGGCGATGTTCGTGTTGATGAAGATACCTGGATAGGCCCAAATGTTATCCTCGACGGAACTGGTGGGCTTACAATTGGATCGAATTGCGCCATCAGCGCAGGTGTTCAGATTTATAGCCACGATACTATTCAGAGAACACTAAGTGGCGGGGAAAAAGCGGTTGAACTGGCCGAGACAATAATTGGAGATAATACACAAATAGGACCCAATGCGATAATTCTTAAAGGTGTTCAAATTGGGAATCAGGTTGTTGTGGCGGCCGGAAGTGTGGTAACTAAAAATGTACCAGACAAGGTGATTGTTGGTGGCACACCTGCAAAATTCATAAAAAACATTGATGATTTAAACTCGTGATGCGCTACTTTCAACAATATGGTATACTGCTTTTGTTAGTTGTATTATTTATTGCTGCATATTTTTCGGGTATTTCAATCCAGTCGCTATTGGATGGCCTTAGTAATCTAAGTTGGCTCCAGGCACTGATTCTGATAGGTGTATTTCTGGCTATTTCTATGTTATCAATCGTCGGAAAAAAACTTCTTTTATTCTTTTTAGGATACAAAATCAGTTTTCAGAAAATTACACTTATTCACTTTGCATCAATTTCTGCACATTATTCAACTCCCGCAAAAATTGGCTATCCGGTTTCTATTTATTTACTTAAAAAACTGGGAGATATACCTGTGGTTATATCAACGGCCTCAATTGTAATCGAATTATTTGTTACTGTTCTAATTCCTACCATTGTGGCGATTATCGGATCGGCAGTTTATTTTGGTAATCAGATTATAAACTTTTCGCAGGGGATCCTCTATCTCCTGTCAGGATTGATAGTTGTATCGCTTGTGGTTGTTATACTTCTCAAAAAAAGCAAAAAAGTAAAGGCATTGCTGATTGAATTACAAAAAGCTGTAGTATTGATTACCTTCAGAAAAGCAGCATTGTACCTGATCGTTCAGATTTTTGTTCAGATTCTATCAGCCTTTTTACTTATGCTGACAACCAGTTTTGTGTATGGCAATATTGGATTTTTTCCCGCTCTGGTTGCCCGGTCGGCTGCTTTTGTAATAGGTGCATTCTCAATGATCCCCATGGGTTTAGGTACGCGTGATTTGTCATTGGTTTTTTATCTGAAAGGATTTGGTATTCAATCTGAAATTGCAATTATTATAGCTGCAATTGAACGAGTTATTGCAAGCGGAGCAGGATACTTAATCGGCTTGATTGCCAGTGGGATAATTGGGGTAAATTCGATCCGATCTATTAAGAATGAAACTGTTTAGAAGTCTTCAATTGCTTAGATCAAATCTATGATAAGTTTCTTCATTATGAATTGCAAAATTCGAACTATCGTTGTTGAAATTTACTGATGACAGACTATAGTCAAAGACTCAGGAAAATTTCCTTTCAACTAAAATCAGAACCTAAAACACTTATCGTTATTGGGTTAATTTCCTTTATAGTTGCATTATTCATCATCTATAGTGTTACATTATTTCCATACTCTTTAAGTGTCGAAATGCAAATGAAGCAAGAAGGGAATGTGCAAATTTATTATTGCTCCCGAGCGTGGTTCGACGAAAGTAAAAGTATAAAGATTCCTGTTGATCGGGACCTGGAAATGCAAACTTTTACTGTTACGCTTCAGAAGAAGAATATAAAGCTATTGCGCATTGATCCTACAGGGGATTTTGCAATAAAATCTCTGACGCTTCATAATAGGTTTAATGTTTATGAATACAGTGCTGATGAGTTGTACCACATGGTTAAGCCCTTACATCACATAAAAAAAGTCAGTAAACACAACAATCAGATAGCAGGTATTACAAACGGGTACGATCCGTATTTTCAGATTATCGACCTGCCGGTAATAAACAAATATTCGTACTTCAAATATGCAATTTCTCTGATTGTTGTGTTTTCCTTTCTCTTTGTATTGTTTACAATTGCCTGGTTTCGGCTTATAAAACCTGGTATACTTTCCGGAAATTTAACCCGGGAAAACGTACATATTCCGGATAAAATTTATTTTACAATGGTGACAGGAATTTTTATCTGGTTTATTTTTCAGGGATCATATTATGCGCTTAATATTGCAGAGTACATTGCCCCCGATGAAAACTATCATTACAAAGTCAGTTTATTTCATTCCGTTTCAGGAAATATATTTATACAGGATACACCAGATACCTATACTTATGGAGCCCTGAGCGTAAGGCCTTATCTGTATCATTTGATAATGGGAAAATTGTTATTAATCAATATCTTTAACCTGCCGAATGTTCATTTTCTCAGATTGATTAGTGTGATACTTGGTCTGGTTTTACTGTACGTAACTGTGCTTTTAGCCAAAGAATTAACGAAAAATCGTTGGATAATACTTACAGTTTTGATTGTTCAAACCAATATTT
>CAYLZH010000176.1:0-10969 GCA_964388245.1 uncultured Bacteroidales bacterium | reverse complement strand
CATAGCTGATTCCATTCTTAAAATTGGAATTCTCTGCATGTTTCTGAATAAATGTGCTTATCTGAAACTGCGCGTTGTTGTTTGCTGCTTTTACGAAAAAGCCCTGGGTGGGGCTCAGAAATGTTGCCGGGCTGGCATGATTAATTGCTACATAGTCGCTGTTGTCCCAAAGGTAGATAGCCTGGTAGGCCATGTCGAGGACCAAACTGTTTTCATCAATCAGATTATAACTTGCATCGGCTTGTGAGTTAACCGCAAGGTTGGCTGGAAAGTGATTACCTATGAGGTTCCAGCCTTCGCTACCGGTTCCCTGGGTTTTTGAAAGCATTACTACCTGGGTCAAGAAATTTAGCTCACCCGCAAAATTCTTTGTGTAGCTGCTGTAGTTGTATGCCAGGGCATAGCCACGGTTCACCACAAATTGGGTTTCGAAATTTGTGTTTAGGTTTCCATTAGCATCCTTGATATTACGCCAATGATTGTTGGGTTCGTCGAACTTATAGAGGTCGATCTCAAAAGGAAGCGGGTTCGCTGAGGTATTGATAAATTCAGGACTGATTACCTGACTCGTAACCGGCGAAGACATATAGTAATATTCGCCCGACGAGAAATATTTCTCCACATTGGCATTCACCCCAGCCGAGGACTGTATCAGTGAACCATGATAGCTATCGGTACTTTTTACCACAAGGGCAGAAGTTCCCCCGGTGTTGGTAACAGTTCCTTCGATGGTTGTCTTTCCTGCAGTAGAGAATTCCCCGCCGGAAGCTATCGTCAGATCATCCTTTATAATTACATACCCTTCGGAATTCTGGTTGACTTTAATACCGGATGCAATTTTTACCTGAGCTACTACCTGAAAGGAAACACCCATCACCAGAACTATTTTGCAAAGTTTTTTTATAAGATTCATACCTGTAAATTTTAATGAGTGGATAAGGTCTACTCGGCCATAAGCTGTTCGAGCTTCTCGATGCGTTTTTTCAATATCTGGTTTTCTTCATTCAGCTCCTGAACGGCTTTTACCAGAGGTACCACAAACTGACCATAGCGAAGCCCATAGTAGTCATCTTCGTTTTTGGGTGCATCAACCCCACTAAATTCAAATCCAAGTTCTTTTGCTACTGCTTCCACTTCCTGGGCAATAAAGCCACTTTGAATGTCAGACCGATCAGTGTTTATATCACATCCAAGGAAATCGTTTTGTGCATTTTTATCTACCCGATAGCTTACAGGGCGTAGTTTTGTGATGAATTCGAGGCCTGCAACATACTCCCGGACAGTGGTTTTAAATCGACCATCGGAAAGTGTTGTCCAACCCACCTGGCCGCCAATGCTGGCTACATCTCCATTACCAATTCGTACTTGGTTTGAAGCAGTTACTACTGCATCGTTACCTATAGCAGTTGAATTGTTCCTTGTGGTAGTGTTAGTCATACGGCTGTTGTAGCCAATGAAAGTATTATAACTACCTGTTGAATTGTCATATCCTGTCCGGTATCCCAAACTTGTATTATAATCGCCAGTGGTGTTTCCGTGCAAACTAAAGTATCCAATAGCTGTATTACGTTCGCCTGTTGTATTATTAAGTGACAAGTTGCCAATAGCTGTGTTATAATCAGAACCAACATTGCTGTTTAAGGCATCACGTCCGACAGCAACATTGTTGTTGCTTCCTGAATTACTTGCTCCGGCTCCACTACCGATTAGCAGGTCGCTGCCATTGTAGGTTGCATCACTCAATTCATTTAATTCAGATGCTCCAGATGACATTGTTTCCCATGATGCTACACCGTCGGCATCGGATGTCAGAACTTTTCCATTTCCAGGGGTGCCACCAGTAATTTTTATGATACCGTTGATTTCAACTTCGTTTGATGAAAAATCGCCACCTATGAGTGGATTAGATGTATTGGAGTTATCAATAAATAGCTTGTTATTATCTGTATTGTCTTTACCAGCTTCATATCCGATGTACACACAACCAGCTGTTCCATTAACGGTGACTCCACCACCTGCCTGATAACCCAAAGCAGTATTTGATGCTCCGCTTTGGTTGTACCAAAGAGCACCATATCCTATAGCTACATTTTCATCTCCAGTTTGATTGTTAATCAATGCAGAAGCTCCAATTGCTGTATTCTTACCTCCAGAAGTATTTTGTTTCATGCTTTGGTCACCTACTACTGTATTATTACTGCCTGATGTATTTGATGAAAGACTCTCACTTCCAAAGGCTGAATTCTTGTCACCTCCCGTATTAGCATATAAACTTTTATATCCTGTTGAGGTGTTTGCATATCCTACGTCGTTACTGTATAGACTTTGAAATCCAATTGATGTATTCCCATTCCCTGTAGTATTCGAAAAAGCCGATTTAGATCCCACGGCTGTATTAAATTTGGCCTGAGCTCCACCACTGGCGCCATATCCATTGTTATAGAGGGCTGAATCGCCTACAGCAACAAGGTTTGAGTGGTCATTGTTGCTGTAAAGGGCTTTTATCCCAATACTTACATTTGACGAACCTGTTGTGTTATGATAAGAAGCATCTTTACCCACAGCTACATTATTTTGTCCTGTTGTATTTTTATGTAGTGATCGAGATCCGTTTGCTGTATTATAGCTGCCAGTAGTATTCGCAAATAGTGCTTTAGAACCAACAGCGGTATTTCCAGATGCATGCCAACTTTCGGTAGCTCCAGTTCCATTGTTAAAGAGAGCAGAATCGCCAACTGCAACCAGGTTGGAGCGGTCTGTATTTAGCATTAAAGCTTTTGGTCCAATTGCCACATTGAAACTACCGCTAGTATTATTATACATCGAACGTGAACCAATGACAGTATTCAAATCACCAGTTGTATTGTTGTATAATGATTTGTAACCAAAAGCAGAATTATCCTTCCCACTTGTGTTATCTCTCATTGAACCATAACCGTTTGCAGTATTATTATCACCCGTGGTATTTTCGTATAATGCATTGCTACCTGTAGCAGTATTAAAATTACCACTTGTGTTTTTGAAGAATGTAGCGCCTCCAACAGCTGTATTGTATTGTCCTGTAGAAGTGTAGTAAGCGGCAGCTGTTCCAATTGCTGTATTGTAAGCTCCAGAAGTATTTGAATATAAACTTTGATGGCCAAGGGCAGAATTATAAGCACCTGTAGTGTTCGAATGCATTGCTTCTGTTCCAATTGCTGCATTGTAACTTCCACTTGTGTTTGATTTTAAGGACACAAAACCAACTGAAGTATTAGAGGCTCCGATAGTGTTTGCATACATTGATTTTGAGCCAACTGCAGTATTTTCAGTTGCATGTGTATTGAAGCTTGCCCCAGTGCCATTATTATAAAGAGCTGAGTCGCCAATGGCAACCAGGTTCGAGCGGTCAGTATTAAGCATTAATGCTTTTGGACCAATTGCCACATTGAAACTACCGTTAGTATTATTGTACATCGAATATGAACCAATGCCAATATTCCAATCACCGGAAGTATTGTTGTACAATGATTTATAACCATAAGCAGAATTATCCTCTCCACTTGTATTATCATGCAACGAACCATAACCGTTCGAAGTATTTTTATGTCCCGTTGTGTTATGGTATAAAGCATTACTTCCTATAGCCGTATTATAATCTCCAGCCGTATTACTATAAAAAGTGGCACCTCCAATAGCAGTATTAAACTGTCCTGTAGAAGTTGAGTAAGCCGCAGCTGTTCCAATTGCTGTATTGTAAGCACCGTCAGAGACAGAGTAAAGTGCTTCATTCCCCATTGCTGTATTAAAAGAGCCATCCGTATTCAGGTTCATAGCATTTATTCCAACCGCCGTATTATAATTGGATCCTGCATCATTTGCACCTGCACCATTTCCTAAATAAACTGAATAAGCATCTGTAGCAGCATCGCTTAAATCGTCAATCTCGTTAGCTCCACCACCGCTAATTTCTACCCAATCTGCCAGCAGATTGTTATAATACCAAAAACTTTCGGTATCCAGATCATACACCAGCAATCCACTTTGGGTAGTGCCAATTAAATTCCTTTCTGAAGTTGTAACCCTGGGAATCAATACACCTTTTGTCGTACTCGAAATATCCAGGATAGCCGATGGATCGGGATCGGCACCCGTGGTGTTTATGGCAACCTGTGCCTGGTTTACCATGACCATTACCAGAAAACTTAAGAATAATAATACTTGTTTCTTCATTGTAATATAGTTTTAGATAATTGAAATTACTTTTGTATAAACTTGATTATCGGCCAGTAGGGTAAGGCCATATTTACCTTTAAACTTTGAGGCATCGAGGCTGAACGAATTGGAATCATAAAATTTATAGGATAAATTCACCTCTTCGTTTTTATCTTCCCATTTCCTGATTATTATCTCACATTCGCGAACCACCTCTGTAAAGATTATGATGACTGATTTCCCGATTACGCTTACTAAACACTTGCTCATTTCTGCTAATTATTTTTTCGACAAACATAGAGGCATGCTGGCAGTCAGGAAGAATTTTGTGGTGGGTAAACGGTATGCACGGTCGAAAAAAACGGTATACATATGGTATGCAAACGGGTAATTAGTAGTTGCTATATATAAGATAATGTGTGTGTTGAGATTTTAGATTTTCAAAAAATAGGTAATTGCTGATTTTGGCTCTGGTATGTTATCTCAAAATTGTATTTTTGATTGAAATCTAAATACATGTTAGCTTTATGAGGAAACTATCAACTCTGTTCAAGAGAAAAAATCTTAAGATACCTTTGATTATTGTCCTTGTTTTTCTTTCTTTTCATGGTATGTCAACGAACTCTCAGGCAAACTTCGACTCTTTGCAACATAAATGTAAGGCAATCATGTACTATTATCCCGATAGTGGATTGAACATGGCCAGGCAATTGCTACAGATAGCCCTTGAAAACGACAATACATCCCAGGAGCAGATTGCCTATATCGAAATAGCCTATTCCCTTTATTACTTGCAGCAGTTTGATAGTTGCTTGTATTATTCCCAAAAGGCGATTGACATTCACGAAAAGGATGGCAATCCTTTAAAGTTAGAGGCAGCTTATGCACTAATGAGCGATGCTTATTATTTTAAAGGCGAGCACCATAAAGGGATCGAACTAATGTTAAAGGTTATCGACATTAACAAGAATCAACAAAAGCCACATCGTTTGGCGGGATCGTATAAAAATGTGGCACAGTTATATAGTGTAACTGGAGATTTTGATCAGGCTATGGATTATCTTCTGAAATCCCTGGAAATCTTCGAAAAGCTGAACGACAGCTTATTTATTGCTGATACTTATCGAATAATTGCCGGGATAAATGATAAAACGGCAAATCCGAAAAGAGAAAAGCTCAATCTTTTTAAGGCCAGGCAATATGTGAAGAATTTCGAAAGTAACGACCTTTACAGGATTGTAATGAGTGATATTGCAAGTATTTATATTCAAAACGATCAGGCAGATTCAGCTATTATCATTTATGATGAATTGATCCCCACCTTAAAACAAAAAGAGAATTTTGTCGGTCTTGGGAGTACTTATATTAGTAAGGGAAATGCTTTGTTGGAGATCGACAATGTTGATTTAGCCCTAAGCTCTTACCTTGCTGCAAGATCCATTTTTAGATCGCTAAACCTGGAGAAATATCTGATTCATACGAATTTTTCCATAGGTAAAGTATTTCTGGTAACCCATAAGTTCGACTCAGCCGAAGTTTATCTGTTGAAATCAAAAGCAGGTGCTAAGGATATTGGATACTCAGAAATCTATGAGAAATCGATAAACCATCTTTCGAAACTATATGAGGAAAAAGGAAATTTCGATAAAGCCTTCAACTATTATCAACTTTATGTTCAATACACCGACTCAATTAAGGGAGAAGAAGTAAAGGTAAAAGTTGCCGATCTCGAAAAGAAATATGAAACAGCTAAGAAGCAACAAAAAATCGCCGATCTTGAACACGATGCAGAGATTCAAAAATCGAAAGAGCTGACACTAAAAGCCATCATTGCCGGGGCGATTGTAGTGCTTTTATTGTTGGTCCTGTTTTTCTGGCAGAAAAGAAAGAAAGACAAGCAAATCCATAAAGAGAAGGAGAGGCTGCATTTGAAAGCGAAGGAACTGGCACAATCGGAATTGGAAAAGAGCCGGATAAAAGAGGAGGAACTGGAAAAAACACTTATCTACAAATCGAAACAGCTAAGCACACATGCCCTGCACATGATGCAAAAAAACGGTATGTTACAAGATATTCTGGCAACGATTAAAGACCTCTCCAAGAAAATACCCGGCGACAACAGGGTAGAAATAAAACGGCTTGTCAACCTCATCAACCAGAGTCTTCGATCTGATAAAGACTGGGAGGTTTTCAAATTATATTTTGAAGAAGTGAATAAGACTTTTTTTGAATCGATCCGAAATATAAGCCCCGAAATTACGGGCAACGACCTACGCCTTTGCGCTCTCATAAAACTGAACATGAACAGTAAAGAAATGGCTTCTGTGCTCAATGTGGCTCCCAATAGCATCAAGAGCTCCCGCTACAGACTTAAGAAAAAACTGGGCCTCGATATTGAATCCGATTTAGAGGAATTTATACGGAATATGAATTAGCCTGCAAGGAAACTCCAATTGTGGCTTTATGCTTATCTTCAAAATAAATTCTCCCAAATAAGGCAGTCCAGATGATTGTCAATGTTGGTATTAATAAATTGAATGAATGTAAAAGTGAAAGCCACCCCGAAAATTCAGGATGGCTTTCTTTTAATCAACTATTATGTAATGCAAATTAATTCTCTATAATTTTAGCATAGTCCCTGTAACCTCCCTGATCTTCGTACCAATTCTGATAATTGGCGCCTGACGATTCGGCCCATGGGGCAAATTTCAGGTGGGCATTTACGATATCTGTTTTTTCGATTGGATAATCTAATGGCACAGGAGTTTCCAATGCGAATGGGTAATTGTCCACTGTTTTATAGAATATCAGACTTGTAGGTACACTGGCATCGTCACCTGTTCCGAAATAAATTGGATCGACCAACTGAGTAGGTGGATAGTTTATCATATGAACCTCGCGTCCGCGTGTTTGATCGATGTAAATAAACGGATTGAATGGCTCGGTACCTATAGTTTGCTGGGGCGTATTAAAGTTAATGGTTACGGTGGTTAATGGTATATCAATAGTTGGAGCATTCGGATCGGTATTCATCATTGGATAACCTGTATAGGTATTGATCATATCATATACAATAACAACAGATTGAGTTAAATGACCATCTTCCAGGCCATTTGATGCAAGTGTAATTCCTGATCCAACCAACTGTGTTCCCGTAACACTGGCAACTGTTGACGGTAAAGCATCGAAAGCAAAACCAAATCCATTGTTATAGGTTGCACCGGCAGCTCTGATTTTAAAACGAGTAATCAGGTCAACAATTCCATTATTGGCATTGGTGACGGTTTGATACTGGAAATTAACAATAAGATCGTTGAAATCGTAGTCTCCCATATCGGGCCATAGGTCTTCAAAGGCAAATGAACCATACCCGCCGGCATTTGGATAATAAGAATTAAATGCCCTGTCGGGATCGGTTGGGTATTCATCTAATGTGTCAGGTATACCATCGCTATCCTGATCGTTTGTGCCTCCGTTGCCTGGCATGCACGATGTGTTTGGAACTTCATTTTCGCAATAGGTAACATCGCCGCCAATAGTCCCGCTATTGGTCTCGATGGTGCCGTCGGCATCACAAATATCAACTTTGCCGGTAACCGAAGAACCTGACTTTAATTCGGTTTTATCATTAATTTCCACTTTTGCGTATGATGAAGTTGGTCCGGCAATATCGCCATAATGTTTCAGGTCTTCCGTGCTAACAAGGCTACCTGCTCCCATTGTTAATACAGATCCGGATTTGATTTCGAATTCTTTGCTACACTCAATATACCCATTGTTGTCGAATTCATCATTTAATTCTAAATCTTTATCGACAATAATCTTGCAATCGTTTTGAATGTCCGATCCTCCCCCCAATTTTAAATCATCACCAAAATGCATTGTTCCATCGAAATTATAGAGGGTGCCATATATTTCTGATTCGTGTTCTGCAGTTACATCGCCAAAATTTTCGAAAATATCAGAGCTACTATCAAGATTGAACTCCTTGGCAATAGTCAATGTGCCCAGGTTAGTTCCATTACCTGTATTTATCTTAAAATAGTCTGAGAGTGTAACGGTACCGAGGTTCAAGAAATTAGAATTGTTTATTTTCATTTTCTCGGCCGATAATGTGCCCTGATTCTCCAATGTTCCCCCGTCAATTTCAATTTCTTTCCATGAACTTCCATCTTTCACTTCAACTGTTCCGAAATTTACAAGGTTCGATCCCCAGCTTGGTTTATAGTCATCTTCAATATATAAGGTTCCCGTACTTGTAACTACAATGGTTCCAATTCCGCTCTGAACATCTTCGATGGTTGCTGTTCCGCAAACAATAAGGAAGTTGACACCCCATGACGGAAAATTCAGATCGCCTGTGTAAGTGTTTCCTGATGCAATTCGCCATGTTTCATTGGCCGGGATATCGAGGTCACTGCCCCAGTTGTTGGGCACATCAAAATTGTATACTGATGTACAATCGGGCCAGGTTCCCGGGTTTACAACATAGTTTACATTCTGGGTAGATTTTAGGTTGTTCCCAAAATGAAACACAAGGTTGTTGGAACTTACTGGAATCATTGCGCTTGAAACCGCTCCGTCGAACGAATGCCTTACTGCATAGATTTCGTTGGTGCTTTTGGGCAGTACTAAAAGGGTTTCGAATATGTTGTTATATCCCGTAACGCCTTTTTTCATAATCTCTCCGCCATTGTCAGGATTGCCAATATAAATTTCGATTAACGAAGTAACCTGATCGAGTACAGAAATTTGCAGATCGACTTCATGTGTGTTCTTAAACTCAAAATCTTCAGAAATTACCATTGAGTTAAAACTATCAGTACTTGAATCATTTGGAATTGGTTCTTCTCTGCGGCAAGAAACCAATGCAATGAGTAGCGTTGCAAGAAGTATTAATGAAATTTGTCTCATAACTAAAATTTAAGTTTCCAAACTATTTTTATATGCAATACAATTTTAGTTAAATAGTGTGTGAATGGAGTAAATATTTTGATAAACGGATCGATTTCTTTGATAAATGACTTTGCGGTTGGAACATGATATATACGGGAATGAATTGAAAAGGTTTCAAAATTGGGTGAAAAAAAATAGACTAATCTGCGAGTGTGATGATATTAGACAGGTAATCAGAAGTATAAGAATGAATAAAGGGCAACCTTTCGATTGCCCTTGCCCTTAGCTATAATTCTATTTTTAATTGTTCCTGATTTTACTGTTGTTTCTGTATCCCGGTTCGTTTTCGTACCAGTTCTGGAAGCTGCTTCCTGATGATTCGGCCCAGGGACCAAACTTCAGGTGTGCTGTTACAATATCTTCTTTTTCGATTGGATAGTCTAACGGAACAGGTGTTTCGAGAGCAAATGGATAGTTGTCTACAGTTTTATAATATACTGAATTGCCTGGTACACTTGCATCATCAGCCTGTCCAAACCATGTAGGATCGACAAGTTCGGTGGGTTCATAATTTATCATATGTACTTCTCGACCTCTTGTCTGGTCGATATAGATGAACGGATTGTAGGGCTCTGTTCCAATACTGGCCTGTGGAGTGCCGAAGGTAATTTCAACTGTTGTTGATGCTACATTAACAATTGACTCCGCGGGATCGGTGTTGAGCATTGGAGATCCGGTGTAATCGTTGATTTTATCATAAACAATTACAACAGCATTGTTTAGGTGGCCATCTTCAAGACCATTGGCTGCAATTTGAATTGAGGATCCTAAAATCTGGGTTCCGGTAACACTTGAAACAGTTGATGGTAATGCGTCGAGAGAAAGACCAAATCCGTTGTTGTAACTCGCTCCTGCGGCTTTAATATCAAAATTACAAATCAGGTCGACTATATTGTTGTTGGCGTTGGTAACTGTTTGATACTGGAAATTAATGACCAGGTCGTTGAAATCGTAGTCACCCATATTTGGCCATAAGTCTTCGAATGCAAACGAACTATAATCAACAGCATTCGGATAATATGAATTAAACGCCCTTTCAGGATCACTTGGGTATTCATCTAATGAATCAGGTACTCCATCGAGGTCGGCATCTGCAATAACAGGTGCCCCGGTTAAAATAACATTGTCGAACCAGGCCTCTCCTTTTCCATTTACTGTTGTAGCCATAACGACTTTAATATAGGTAGTATTTGCAGGACTTGTCTGCGTTATTGTTTTTGTTGTCCATGATGTTGAGGTATATTCCTCATCGTATTGTGTAATAATCTGTCCATTCGAACTCATAAACTGTAACGACATATAAGGATCATCGCCTCCGTCGTCATCAATAATAATTCCATCAACCTCAAGGGTATATTCTACATTTGGGTCCGCCTCGATGTAGTAATATGCAAATGTTTCTTTATTGGTTTTATTATCAGTCATTTTAACTACATCGTTTCCACTATCGTCGTAAATTACACTGTTGGGCTTATTGTTTTGCCATGTTTTTAAAATCCACTTATCGAGATTTGAACTTGAAATATTACTTTGAAGATTATTTTCATAAAGATAAACATAGCTGCCGTCCTCAAAATCACCATTGTCAACCAGGTTGGTAACCACATTAGCCGATTTCAGGTTTTTGTAACCAAAGTGATATACAAGGTTCGATGAAGTAACTGGGACTTTATCACTATAAATACCTCCTTCGTACGAATGTCTGACAACATATATTTCATTAATATCGTTTGGCAAAACCAGTTGTGTCATATAGGTATAACTAGAATTTGTTACTCCTTTTTTAATTAATACTCCATCGTGGTCCGGATTTCCATTA
>CAYLZH010000175.1:0-10979 GCA_964388245.1 uncultured Bacteroidales bacterium | reverse complement strand
TCGTAACGACCGCTAAAGGGTTGCAATGCATTTGGTGCATAAAATGTATGGATATTGTCAACAACAATCCACTTGTAGGCAGTGTCCCTGCAACCATGAAGGCTCTCAGTAATCAACGATACCTGATACTCCCCAACTTCATTATAGTAATGATCAGCAGGTTGCTGCGCAACAACCGAGTCTCCATCGCCGAAATTCCAATACGAAACAAAAGCATTTTCAGAATTATTGGTAAATGAAATTACCGGATCACTAATTGGTGCCGCTTCAGGATCGTGTGTAAAAATTGAAACAGGTTTTGGATGAACTGTTATAAGCCCCCGTTCGGTATGGGTTGATGAACATCCTTTGAAATTGGTAACCAAAAGTGTAATGTCGTAAATGCCCGGATTCCGGAATAGATGAACAGGATTTGGTTCGATTGAGAAGTTATAAGTCGATGCATCGTTAAAATCCCAAAAATAGCTTGATCCTGATACAGTAACATTTAAATTAAACTTTACTGATAATGGCTCGCATCCATGAAGGATATCGGTACGAAAACTTGCAGTTGGTGATTCAAGCACAGTTATTTCCACCGTATCGGCTTTAGAAGGAGTACCACATCCATCGCTCACAATTACAACATATTTTTGCGAAATTTCCGGAACAACAATCTGTGGATTATTTATTATTGGCCCATCAAAAAATGTAAGAAAATAAGGACCTCCATCACCTCCTGAAATCTCTGATGCTAACATAACTGTATCGCCAACACATATGGTATCTTCATTGGCCGATAGTTCAAAATCAAGGGGTGGTTTTACATAAACCGAAACACATTGTGTATTGCTTACACAATTGTTGTCATCAACAACATAAACACAATATTCAGTTGAAACATCAGGCGAAATAGTTATACCGGGAGTACTATATCCACCCGGAGTCCACAAGTAATCATACGGAGTTGTTCCGCCAATGGTATTGCCAACAAGATTGGCTTCCTGGCTTAAACATATGGTTTGATCGCCCGATGTATAAAGAACAACAGGTGCCGGTTCCTGGAATTCAATTGATGCTGAAGCCGTACAGTAATTTGCATCCATTACTGTAACAGTATATAATCCGGCTGAGAGATTGGTTAATCCGGGGGTGAAACCTCCTGTATTCCAGTTATAAATATAATCAAGCATTCCGCCGCTTACAGTTGCCATGGCATATGCATCGGTATCGCCATGACATGATAGATCGGTTCCTGTGAGAGAGATGCTTAATTCATCGGGTTGTAAAACTTCAACCTGGCTTGTAAACTTGCATCCATGGTCATCGGTAACTGTAACGCTATATGTGCTTGCTGCCAGGTTTGTAATATCTTCAATATTCTGACCATTACTCCAATGGAATGTGTATGGTGAATTGCCCCCTGAGGCAGTTAAATCAATCGATCCGGTGCTTTCACCAAAACAACCAACTGATGTAGGAACTAACATAGCGGTTACTATATCTGTAGGCTCAAATATTGTAACATTTGTAGTTACTTCACAATCGGTAGCATCAGTTACTGTTACAGTATAATTACCTGAATAGGCATTTGACAGGTCTTCATTTACCGAATTATCGCTCCAAAGAAAAGTGTAAGGTGAATATCCGCCGGTTACTGTAAGGTCAGCTCCGCCCGAAGGATCTCCAAAGCAATCAACATTAATTCCAACAGCACTTGCCGACAGGTTGTTGGGATTGATTAAAATGGTATCGCCGCAGATAATAACCGGTCGAAAAGAGATATCATCAAGACCAAAATCGTTTCCTCCTGAAGCTGTATTCTGATTGACAATACTAATGTTTGCTGTTGTATTTAATCCTGAATTCCAGATGATGAAAAACTCGATCCAGGTAAAGGTAGTATTAGGTGCTGTAAAGTTTGTTCCTTGTAAAATATTGTTAATTGAAAATTGTAAAATAGCAGGTGTATTGGCTACCACTGAACAAACCCATGCCGAGAATTTATAATCGGTATTTGGGGTTACTGTTATCGACTGGCCCCATACCATTGTTCCGGGAACTGCCGATCCGTTTACGACCAGGAAATTTACTCCAGGCGCCGGTGTATGGTCCGATCCTGCAAAAGCCGAATGAACAGTTGACGGATCGGCGCCAACCCAATAAGTTCCTTCGTTCCATAAGCTGGTAGCATTATAAATATATCCGCTAACAAATCCAATATTTCCAGCCTCGAAGTGTCCGTTTGCAACAACTGTTTGCCCTGTAGTTTCAACCAATACTGAATATATGCCCGGAACGGTAGCTGCAAATGTCGAATTTGTGCTACCATCTTGCCATAGATAAGTATCGAAGTTTCCCGCTGCATCAAGTATGATTGGATTAACGCAGATCATTGTATCAGGTCCAAGGTCAACCACACAGGGTGTTTGTCCTTGTACTTCGATCAGGTTAAGTATCAATAATACAGGCAAAACAAGATATTCTCTGAAATTAAACATATTAAATAGTTTTCAAAAAACTGATGACATTATTGCTTGAAATATACATAATTATTGTCAAAAATCAAACATTATGTTATATCTTAATCTTCCAATCGGTTGTTAATGAAAATCAAATTTATACCATCAGTGTATTTCATCCCAAGATAGACGAGAATTTTCGTTGTTTAGGTTGCTAAATTCAGGCTCATTCAATTTATTTCGGGATTTTTTCAGTTAAAAATGATCATTCTTATTTTTCAGGCAGGCTGAGTGTTAGAAGTATTCGTGTAACAATATTAGTTTTTGGTCAAATAATCAGATAATTAGCTTGTGTCCTAAACCTTTAATGTATTAGTTTTGTTGAATATTTTGCAATAAAGATAATTATTAGATCGAATGTAAATGGGTGGACTATTGAATGTGTTGATTGTTGAAGATTCGGCCGATGATGCCGAATTAATTGTAATAGAATTGCAAAGCAACGGATTCGAGCTTAGCTGGAAACGTGTTGACAATAAGCAGGATTTTGAAGAACAATTGGAGAAGGGACAATGGGATATTATTCTTTCCGATTATGTGATGCAGGGTTTTACCGGATTGGATGCAATCCATATTTTTAATGATACCAAACTCGAGATTCCTTTTATACTTATTTCCGGAAGTATTGGCGAAGAGCTTGCAGTTGAAGCAATGCGGCTTGGGGCTCATGATTATATCATGAAGGATAATATTATGCGGCTGGGTCCGGCTGTTAAGCGAGAATTAAAGGATGCGCAAACACGAAGAGAACATCAAAAGGCAATTGAAGCGCTTAAGGAATCGGAACATACCTGGAGGGATACCTTTAACGCTATCTCCGATTCGGTTTCTATAATCGATCCATATGGAAATATCCTAAATACAAATCAGACAACCTACACCATGTTCTCTCTCTTGCCTGATGAGAAAAGAGGGATAAACATAAACGACCTAATCCCAAACCTTCGGTTTATTGATAATCTAACGCCGGACTCAGAGGAGTTTTCAAATAATAAATCGCATACTGAAACTATTAGGCGGAAAGATAAATGGTTTAATGTTTCATTTGATCCGCTGTCGGATCGGGACGGGAACATAAAATTTGTTGTAGTAATAAAAGATATTACCGATGAACGTAATGCGGCTGAAGAGCTCAGAAACAGTCAGCACAAACTTAAAAGTATTCTGATTTCGGTTCCGGCCGGAATAGGAATTGTTAATAACCAAAGGATCGTATTTGTAAACGACAGGCTTTGCAGAATGCTGGGATACGATGAGCAGGATATTATCGACCAGCCTGTAAGTAACTTCTTCGATCCATCCCAGCCCGATTATCAGGGAAAAGAATTTGATCAAAATCAGAATTTCGATTTTTATTCATTAGAGACACAATATAAATGTAAAAACGGAAACCTTCTGAATGTTTTGGTAAATACAACCTGGCTCGATCCGAATAATAAAAATAAGGGCATCACATTCTCAATCCAGGATATAAGCGCAATTAAACATGCCGAAACGGAAATAAAAGAAAGCGAAGAACGGTTTAAAGCACTGTCGAATGCTACTAACGAGGCAATATTTTTCTCAAAAAAAGGAATTTGTATTGATACCAACAAGGCTGCCAGCGAGATGCTGCAATATAATTACGAAGAGTTTATCGGCATGTTATTTACCAACATAATTGTCGATGAGTCGCGGGAACTTGTCAGAAATAATATTAGTCGTGGATTTGATGAACCATACGAAGTAATAGCAAAACGCAAGGATGGAACGAAGTTTTATGCCGAGCTCCTTCATAAAATGTATACCTATAGAACACAGAAGGTACGGTTAACTACGGTTCGCGACCTTACCAAAAGGAAGATTATTGAAACAGCACTTCAGAAAAGCCTGCGCGAATACCGTGCACTCTCCGATAACCTGCCATTAGGGATATACCGTGCAACTATGGATGGCAAAATCATAGCCTATAATCCGGCCTTTGCCACTATATTTGGATATTCGCACAACGAACTAATTGGGAAAATTACTTCGGATAAATTATATACACATGAAAGTGGACGCCAAAAATTTATTGAACTGATTGAAAAAAACAACCGGGTAAAATCATTTCAAACCGAATTGATTAAAAAAGATTCATCTGTGTTCTGGGCATCGATCAATGCCAAAATAATGTTCGACGATAACGGAAATCCAGAATTTATTGACGGAATAGTTGAAGACATTACCGAACGGAAAAAAATACAGAACGAACTTTTAAGTGCGAAAGAAAAAGCCGAAGAGTCAGATCGTTTAAAATCTGCTTTTCTGGCAAACATGTCACACGAAATCCGAACGCCAATGAATGCCATAATCGGATTTTCTGAATTGGTTAACGATCCTGAAATTGAATCAGATGAGCGTCAGAATTACCTTGATTTGATAAAGTCGAATGGCAATGTCCTTCTTCGGATTATTGATGATATCATTGATATCTCACGTATCGAATCCCGTTCTTTATACATGAATCCCGAAAAATGCAATGTAAATGAGAACCTGAAATTAGTTGTTGACAGTGCCAGAAAATCGATTGCCAGAAAACAAAAAAGTATCAAGATAGAACTTCGCCTGCCGGCTGATAATCAGAATCCGGTCTTGCTCACCGATATAGCCCGGTTTCGCCAGATTTTTTCAAACCTGATCGATAATGCGGAGAAATTTACCGAATCAGGAAGCATCGTTTGTGGGTATACCATTGATCGGGTTGATGATTTAGAAGAGAGCATCAACTTCTATGTTTGGGATACCGGAATAGGAATTCCAACTAACAAACTCGATATGATATTCGACCGGTTCAGGCAGGTTGACGATTCACATAACCGACTTTATGGAGGAACAGGACTTGGGCTCTCCATTACACAAAAACTTGTTGAAGCGATGAAGGGGAAAATTCGTGTTGAATCGAGGGTTGGCGAAGGAAGTGTTTTCCATGTTTCGCTGCCATATAGCCCGGTTAAACCAACCCGTGAAGAAGTCCCGAAAGAAGAACCGAAAACTATAGGAGCAGTCGATTGGAGTAAGAATCTGATTTTGGTGGTTGAAGATGTGCCGTCAAATTATCTGTTCCTTGAGAAATTGCTGAAGCCGACTAACGCTGAGATAATCTGGGCGCAGGATGGAAAAGTTGCCATCGAACTATTCGACCTGAACAGCAATATTGACCTTGTTTTGATGGATATTAATCTACCTGAGATCAATGGCCTCGATGTTACGAAATATATCCGCAGCAAAAACAAAGATGTACCTGTTATAGCACAAACTGCATTTGCACGCGAATCGGACAAACAGGATTGTTTAAGTGCCGGCTGCAACGATTTTATTACAAAACCAATAAAACGAAAGGTGTTTTTCGAAATACTTTCTGATTATATATCTGAAAAATAGCCAGGATTACTGAAATAAAAGAATCAACCTAAAATGGACAAATCGAAAAAAGAAGCAAGATATAATCGAATATACGATCAGTTATCAGGATTGATGGACAAAACAAGCAATCCTTATGCACGAATGGCAACCATTTGTGCAGTGTTGCACAACAAAATGGAATATTTTTTCTGGACAGGATTTTATTTCGTTATTGATGGGAAAATGACAGTTCAATCGTACCAGGGACCTTTGGCGTGTCAGGTTTTGGAAAAAGACAAAGGTGTATGCTGGGCTGGCTACAATCAGGCAAAAACCATTGTAGTTTCCGATGTGGAAAATTTTCCCGGGCACATAGCATGCGATTCCCGAAGCAAATCGGAAATAGTAATTCCGGTTTTTAATGAGGATAAGAAAATTATCGGTGTGCTTGATGTCGATAGCGACAAACTAAATTCATTTGACGAAGTTGATGCAACGTTCTTGGAAAAGAGCGTTAATTTGATTTACAAATAGCTTACAGAAAATTTTCACATTGTTCCCATGCGAGGTCTCGGGCGGAAGTTACAGGACTTGGTTAAATAATATAAGAAAGCAGTTCAGTTAGTTCGGCATCGGTGATATTTGATTTTTCGGATTTATCATAAATTGAGAGAAAATAAACATTCTCTTCTTCCACAGCTATATTGATAATTAGGCGGGCACCCCCGGATTTTCCTTTTCCCTTTGAACTTATTCCCTTGCGAATTTTTTAGCAATCCTTACCAAGTGAAATCCCAAAAGTGGGATTTTGAATTAACTTCACTGCTAATTCCAAAATATCTTCTTTAATTGAGGGATACTTTTTATTGAGTCGTTTAAGTTATCTGTCAAAGGAGGTATCGTAAGTATGCTAAAGCTCATTGAATAGTTCAGCAAGGGGCTTGGCTTTTAACTTGCCTTGTTTAACAAGGTTTAAATTATCTAAAGCTTCTTTTACTTCTTCTAATAATTGGGCCTTTTCTTCTGTAATGGTTTTCGATTTAACATACTTGAGTTTGCTTAAGAAATCCATAACATAAGCAGCTTTGCCATCCCGGATGTCGAGTAATACTTTCGTTATTTGTGGCTATTTCAATTTCAAATGTACTTCTTTTTAAAAATTTTGCGAATAAAAATCTGAATCTTAATAAACTCATTATAATAATTAGATGCCCGGTTTGTACTATATGTACTCAACTACATTTTCATGAAGGTGAAAAAAAAATCATCAGGGAGAAAAAAACCTAAAGGAGATTATATTTCTATCTCTTATTCCCTGCTACCAAAATATGCCATTAGGACGGGAGGTGTATGGTGAAGTTTCCAAACTTTGTAATATAAGATTGTGTCAATTTACAGATAACCTATAGAAAATCTGCTGCCTCCGGTCCCATATTCAGCAATAAATCCAAAACACTCAAATTCGGAATAAATCCATGTTTCGATGAAAATACCTGTGTATATTCTTTTGCTTGGAAGTCCAGATCGAATAGCCTGAAATCTTTCTTTGGATGAATGGCCTGTCTGAAATCCTGTCCTGAATTTTCCACCTGTCTCGTATAACTTTCCGATAATGATAAGGAAACGTCTGATTCCATCGAATCCATCAAAAAGTACAGAATCTCCTGGTTATAATCGAAAAGAAATTTTGTTTTTTTCTGATAGAATGGTTCGAGGTCGTCAACAAAAAATTCAAAAAACGGTGAGGATTTATAGGCCGACTCAATCGATTTCCAATGAACCTTTTGCCAGGGCATTATATAGTCTATTTCCACATCGCGTATAGGAGTTTTTAAACCAGGCCCTTTTTTTACTGGTATGTTCAAGCTTAACTTTCCGTTAGCTCCGTAAATGTAGCACCGGTTTCTATAACTCTGTTTCAGGTAATTTTCATGAGCTTCAAGGACTATATTTTTGCTTTTAGCAATTTTAGAAAAATACTGAATAGGTGGGAGATATGCTGTAGAAAGTAAAATCATTTTGAACAATAAAAAAACAAGAAGTCGTTTAATGAAAAAACAAATAGGCCATAGCTATGGCGGCAATTATTCCCGCAAAATCGGCAATAAGTCCACAGGTTACAGCATATCGGGTTTTCTTAATTCCTACCGAGCCAAAGTAAACAGCAATAATGTAAAAGGTTGTATCTGTAGCACCTTGAACAGTAGAGGCAACTCGGCCCACAAACGAATCGGCACCAAAGGTATCCATTGCTTCAACCATCATTCCCCGTGCCCCACTACCACTGAGGGGTTTCATTAATGCTGTGGGTAAAGCCTGGATGAAATCTGTATCAACTCCCAAAATTGTAAATAACCAGGCACATCCTTCGACAAAATAATCCATGGCACCACTGGTGCGAAATACACCAATAGCCACTAAAATGGCAATAAGGTAGGGTATGATTTTTATAGCTACTGAAAACCCGTCCTTGGCTCCGTCGATAAAAGCCTCGTAAATATTTACTTTTTTTCGGATACCAAGCAAAATAAAAATTATGATTACTGAAAACAGCATCAGGTTACTGACCAGGGTGCTGATTTCGGTTATCTGATCTTTTTCGAGTGTGGAAAAATACCATATTATCCCCACTATTATTGCTGTTAGTCCTCCTATGTAAGTGAGGATAACCTTATTAAAAAGGTTGATGCGTTGATAAATTGAAACAGCAATTAGTCCGGCAATTGTTGAAAAAAATGTGGCAAGTAAAATCGGGATAAAAATATCGGAAGGATTTACAGCACCGAGTTGTGCTCGGTAAACCATAATGCTAATGGGAATAAGTGTTAATCCGGATGTGTTCAGTACCAAAAACATAATCTGGGCATTACTTGCCGTGTCCTTTGTTTTGTTAGTTTCCTGCATTTGTTGCATGGCCTTTAATCCCATGGGCGTTGCAGCATTGTCGAGGCCGAGCATGTTGGCAGCAATGTTCATCATAATCGATCCGGTTGCAGGATGTCCTTTGGGCAGTTCAGGAAACAGTTTTTGAAAAAATGGCCCGATCAATTTCGAAAAAATATTAACGATGCCTCCCCGTTCGCCAATTTTCATCAATCCCAGCCACAGGGTTAACACACCTGTCAGATATAGCGAAATTTCGAATCCTGTTTTGGCCATGTCAAAAGTCGACTCAACCAGTTCTGAAAAAATTGCTGTATCGCCAAAAAAAATCAGTTTAACCAGTGCAACAATAAACGCAACTAAGAAGAAAAATATCCAGATATAATTTAATGCCATTGGCCTGTTTCGCAATTGATAATTTGCAAATGTACAATTTGTGCCTGGAAATCTATTATTGTCAGAATCTATGACAAAGCATTATTTCAAGATGGCTGACGAAAAAACAGACGCAAATCTCATAATTGAAAAGTATCAGTGTAGCCAATAATTTGTCAAAATCCGTTATTTAAATAGCTTTATTCTTAAATGATTCGACCAAAAAATTATATACATTTGTGAAAAACGAAATTAAAAAATCATGAAAAAATATTCCTTTCTTTTAGCCTCGTTATTTTTTGTTTATTGTACTTCGGCTCAGGTTCCTGAATGGATTTGGTCAAACGGATTGGTTGGAACAGATGAAGAGCGTTGTCACACTATAGAAATGGACGAAGAATACAACCTGTATATTGCAGGTAGTTATGCATCAGTAGGTTTTACAATTGGCACCACAAATCTCACAAACCAGGGCAGCCACGATGTGTTTTTAGCAAAATATGATTCTGCCGGAAATCATATCTGGGCAATAAGTCTGGGTGGATCCGGCGAAGACGAAGCCTGGGATGTAATACCTGATTTTCAAAACAATGTGTATGTGACAGGTATTTTTAGAAGTTCTGATTTCGCTATTGGAAGCGACACCATTTTGGTTAGCACTGGCCCCGGCTCAATGTTTATTGCAAAATTTGACACAAATGGCGGATTGTTATGGGCTCAAGCCAGTTCAGGCACAGGAAGGGAGTGGGGTCGGGCACTTGGTGTCGATGAGTTTGATAATGTGTACCTTGGTGGGAATTTTATTGATGGGAATGCTGTAATTGCCGATACTACTTTAAATAATCAGGGTTCGTATGATATGTTTGTAACAAAATTCACAAGTCAGGGCCAACGATTGTGGACACATCATACCGGAGAAAGTGGCATCGATCTGCTTCGTAACCTTACTGTAAGTTCGGAATACCGCAATGTGTATGTTATTGGCGATTTTACTTCAAACAATATTACGTTTGATGATACAACATTTTTTAATGCCAACACTGGCACGAAGGATAACTTTGTTGTGAAATTCGACGAACACGGGCATATTGTTTGGGCACGACACATATATGGAAATGCCGAAGAGTTTGGAAGTTTCATTGCTGTAGATTGGCAGGAAAACATTTATGTAACCGGACAGTTTCAGAGCAATGTTTGCTATATCGATAATTTTCAACTTACCAATAGTTCCACATCGAAAGAGGTTTATTTGGCTATGTACGATCCTAATGGTACAGTTAATTGGGTCACGGGTATGTTTGGCGACGACAATGACCTTGTCTATAGCATAACTTCCGACATGACAGATGGAATATATATCAGTGGTTGGTTCAACAGTTTGTCCTTTGGTGTAGGAAACGATACATTTACTTCTTTGGGAGGGTATGATTCGTTTATTTCGAAATTCGATTACCAGGGAAATTATTATTGGACAAAACAATGTGGTGGGATCGCAAATGATTATGCCGAATGTGTGGTGGCCGATTTCTATGGGAACCTATATGTTACAGGCCGATTCTCAAGCCCTACAGTTGATTTCGATACCATCACATTAAGTAACACAGGTGATTATGATGCTTTCATCGGAAAAATAGTAATTACAGACACCACCACAATGGGTAGTTTTTCGCATGAGAACAAGCCAGTCCCGTTCTATCCAAACCCAACAAACGACTTTATTTACCTGACCAGGATTCAATGGGTTAATATATATTCCATTTCCGGTGCATTGATAAAAAAAATCTTCACTGATAAAATTGATATGTCGGCTTTTAATAATGGAGTTTATATTTTAAATATCGAAGGGGCAAACTACAG
>CAYLZH010000174.1:0-10998 GCA_964388245.1 uncultured Bacteroidales bacterium | reverse complement strand
AGCCTTGTTGGCAAATGTGAGTCCGAGCATTCCCTGCTTTTTCAGGTTGGTTTCGTGGATCCGTGCAAAAGATTTCACCAATACTACGCGAACACCCAAATGCCGGGGTTCCATAGCAGCATGTTCGCGTGATGATCCCTCTCCGTAATTTTCATCACCAATAACAATTGATCCAAAACCGTTTGCTTTATAATCCCGTGCAGTGGCAGGTACTTCACCATACTCACCGGTAATCTGATTTTTAATCTCGTTGGTTTTTTCATTGAAAAAATTCACACCGCCAATCAGCATGTTGTCTGAAATATTGTCGAGATGACCACGAAAACGCAACCAGGGACCAGCCATCGAGATGTGGTCTGTGGTACATTTTCCTTTAGCTTTGATGAGCAGTTTCAAATCTTTAATGTCCTCTCCATTCCATTCTGCAAAAGGAGTGAGCAATTGCAAGCGTTTCGATCCCGGATCGACAACTACCTCTACTTTATTGCCATCCTCGGCAGGGGCAATGTATCCGGCGTCTTCTACAGCAAAACCTTTGGTTGGTAATTCCAGTCCGGCAGGTTCATCAAGTTTAACCTTTTCACCCTTTTCATTTGTAAGGGAATCAGTCATTGGATTAAAGGTAAGGTCACCGGCAATTGCAAAAGCTGTTACCATTTCAGGCGATGCCACAAACCCGTGCGTGTTTGGATTACCATCGTTTCGCTTGGCAAAGTTCCTGTTAAAACTTGTTATAATTGAGTTGCGCTCCTGTTTGTCAGCATTTTGTCGTGCCCATTGACCAATGCATGGACCACAAGCATTGGCCAGGACCACACCACCTATTTTGTCGAAAGTGTCGAGGAAACCATCGCGTTCAACAGTATATCTCACAAGCTCAGAACCTGGTGTTACGGTATATTCGGCTTTAACTTTCAAGTCTTTATCAATTGCCTGCTGTGCAAGTGAGGCAGCTCTGCTGATGTCCTCATATGATGAGTTCGTACACGAACCGATAAGACCAACATCCATTTTTTCAGGCCAATTGTTGTCTTTCACAGCTTTAGCAAACTCAGAAACTGGAGTTGCCAGATCAGGAGTAAATGGCCCGTTAATGTGTGGCTCTAATTCCGAAAGATTGATTTCAATAACCTGATCAAAATATTTCTCCGGATTAGCATATACCTCTGCATCGCCAGTCAGGTGATCAGCAACTTTGTTAGCTTCGTTGGCAATGTCATCGCGGTCGGTCATGCGAAGGTAGTTGGCCATTTTTTCATCGTATCCAAACAATGATGTGGTTGCACCAATCTCAGCACCCATATTACAAATGGTTCCTTTTCCGGTACATGACAGGTTCTCAGCCCCTTCGCCAAAATATTCCACGATAGCTCCGGTTCCTCCTTTTACGGTAAGTATTCCTGCTACCTTCAGGATCACGTCTTTGGCAGCTGCCCATCCACTCAGTTTACCGGTGAGTTTCACACCTATCAATTTTGGAAATTTTAACTCCCAGGGCATTCCGGCCATAACATCAACTGCATCGGCGCCACCAACTCCGATGGCTACCATTCCAAGACCACCAGCATTTGGAGTGTGAGAGTCGGTCCCGATCATCATTCCGCCAGGAAAGGCATAGTTTTCCAACACCACCTGGTGAATAATACCAGCACCTGGTTTCCAGAAACCAATACCATACTTATTAGATACAGAAGCAAGAAAATCATATACCTCTTTATTGGTTACATTGGCTGTTTCGAGGTCTTTGTCGGCGCCAATTTTTGCCTGGATAAGGTGGTCGCAATGTACAGTTGAAGGTACAGCTACTTTGTTTTTCCCGGCTTGCATAAACTGAAGCAAAGCCATTTGTGCAGTGGCATCCTGCATGGCCACACGGTCGGGGTTGAAATCTACATAGGATTCGCCTCTTTTATATGATTGTGTCGCTTTTTCCTCTGATAGGTGAGAATATAGAATCTTTTCTGCTAAAGTTAAAGGCCGTCCGGTTACCTTTCGGGCTGTTTCAACCCGATCTGAAATCTCATTGTAGACCTTCTTAATCATCTGGATATCAAATGCCATATTAACTATTTTTATATTAATAATCAGTTATTTAAATCTCTATATATGTAGATGCAAAAGTAGTAAAAATTTGGAATTGAATTAGATCTAATGTTGAAGAGAGAATATAACAAAATCCATGATTAATTAGGTTTGATGTTTGTCCCAATTGCATGTACAGATGAAAAATATTAAATTCAACTATCGTGATGGACTTTTATAGCCCGATTTCATTTAACAATGCTTTCTTCGATTTAATTCCGGTTATGCGCTTTTGTTCCTTTCCATCTATAAATAAGATCATGGTTGGAATATTACGGATATTGTAACTCTGTGCAAGTTTCTGCTGATTATCTACATTTACTTTAGCAATCGTAAGATTACCAGCTTGTTCTTCTGCAATACTATTTAAGGTGGGAGCAATCATTTTGCAAGGCCCACACCAGGGTGCCCAAAAATCGACCAGAACAAGCCCCTTTCGGATTATTGTTTTGAAATTTTTATTATTCACCGTTTTAATTTTATTACTCTGCGGGGCATCCTGAACATTTTTCATTTTCATGTATCCATATAACACGAAAACAACAAACAACAGGGCGGTCGCTCCAAGAATATACCAAATCATACTTTTTCCTTCTTAAATTTCTATTGTTGTACTTGTTTAATTTCTTATTCTAATGGTTATTAATTAATAATCACACATATACACATCTATATATGTAGATGTAAAAATAGTAAAATTTTGTAAGTGAAAGGATTGTTGTAAGAATTGTTAATTTATAGTTCGCAAACTCCCTGGTTTTGATGTCTTCGAATTGTACGGTCACAATATCATGTATTTCTGGCCACTACGAAAACATATTTATTTTTAGGCTGATTATTAAAAAACGACCTAATCTTCCAAAAAATTTCTTTTGCTTACGTTGCTTTCCTTTATATCTTTACAATCAATTAAAATCGAATTCAGATAAGTTTTGAGCAAAAGCAGAAATATAAGAATTGGTTTAATTATCCTGATTAGCTTGTTTATTCTGATCTGGGGCCTTAATTTTTTAAAGGGATTAAGTCTTTTCAAAGAAGAAGAAAGATATCATGTTGTATACGAAAAAGTTGGAGGGCTTGAGAATTCGACTCGTGTAATGCTGAATGGTTTTCAGGTGGGGCAGGTTGAAAGTGTGTCGCTTGATACTGAAAGTTTCATGATCCATGTTAGCATTGTGTTGAGTGAGAATATTCGAATCCCTAAGAAATCGACAGCACGCATAATTAGCTCCGATTTGATGGGAACCAAAGAAATTCACCTGATCTTGTATGATACCTCTGCTTTTCACAATTTTGGAGACACACTGTTGCCTGATATCGAAAAAGAATTGCGCGAGGAAGTTAACGCACAGATATATCCGCTCAGGCAGCGGGCCGAGGAGCTGATGTTGAGTTTCGATTCCATTCTTATTGGAGTTCAATCTGTATTTACAAAAAAAACCCAGAAACAAATTGGTGAAATATTCAAGAATATAAACCTTACTATCTCGGCACTTGAGAAGGTAACCAACGAGTTATCGGTGTTTGTTCACGACGAGAAAGATAATGTTTCGAGTATTATTGGAAACGTTGATTCTATCTCGGCTTCGCTGGTATCAAATACCCATGAAATGAACATAATTTTCGATAACCTGGCTGCTTTTTCCGATTCACTTTCGCAAGTTGATATTGCCAGTACGATAAGGGAGGCAGACATTGCATTTAAAAATGTTCGTGAAATTTCTGATAAAATCAATTCGGGTTACGGCTCATTGGGACTGTTGCTAAACGACACTAAACTTTATGCAAATCTTGATAAAGCATCAAAAGAATTAGAACTGTTGCTAAAAGACCTGCGGGAAAATCCGAAGCGATATGTGCATTATTCGGTATTTGGCAGGGGCGAAACTAAAACCAACAAAAGTGTCGAATAAAATGCATGGCGCTATTCCTGATTTCTTGAAAGTTAATGAAGCCCATGCACGAATCAAAAATTTCATACATCGTACACCTGTTTTATCTTCCACATCGATTAATAAAATATTAGGTACTGAGATATTTTTTAAGTGTGAAAATTTTCAGAAAGTTGGTGCATTTAAATTTCGTGGGGCCTGCAACGCAGTGTTTTCTTTATCAGAACAGGAAGCGAAAAAAGGAGTAGGTACGCATTCATCAGGTAATCATGCTGCAGCTTTGGCCCTTGCTGCAAGTCTGCGTGGGATTAGTTCTTATATTGTGATGCCGGACAACTCGCCGGAAATCAAGAAAAAAGCAGTAGCCGGTTATGGAGCTCAAATAACTTATTGCTATCCAACCCTTGAAGCCCGCGAATCGACAATGGAAGAAGTGTTGGAGAAAACCGGAGCAACTTTTATTCACCCCTACAATTACGACCGGATTATTTGTGGGCAGGCCACTGCTGCCAAAGAGCTGCTCGAAGATTGCGCGGACCTGGATATTGTTATGGCACCTGTTGGCGGAGGCGGATTGTTAAGTGGTACAGCCATCTCATGTAAATCAATAAATAAAAAAATAAAGGTAATTGCAGCGGAACCTGCCGGAGCCGATGATGCCTGCCGGTCGTTTAAAGCAGGTAAATTAATTCCAAGCATAAATCCGAAAACCATTGCCGACGGACTGTTAACTTCGCTGGGCGATCTGACATTCAGGATTATCGTAAAACATGTTGACAACATCTTATCAGTTAAGGAAAATACCATAGTTATTGCAATGCGATTGATTTATGAACGGATGAAAATTATAGTTGAACCTTCGGCTGCTGTACCCCTGGCTGCTATTATTGAAAACCCGAAGATATTTATCAGGAAAAGAACCGGAATAATACTTTCTGGTGGAAATGTTGATTTAGAAAAACTGCCCTTCAAAAATGAATAATCAAGAGGATATATTATCCGGTATATACGAATTGCGCCACAAATTGCATAAGCATCCCGAATTATCAAATTCTGAATATAATACGTCAAAATTGATTACTGATTTCCTGCTCAAATTACATCCTGATAAGGTTCTGCATTTATCATCTACAGGGAAAGCATTAATTTTTAAAGGAAAACAGAAAGGGAAAACCCTTGTATTCAGGGCAGAACTCGATGCCCTGCCGATTGATGAAAATACTGGTCTGTCGTATTCGTCGGTAAATTCTGGCATCGCTCATTCATGCGGACATGATGGCCATATGGCAATTATTGCCGGTTTAGCCAAAATTATTGCTGATGTTCCACCGGAAAAAGGACAGGTCGTATTATTATTTCAACCTGCTGAAGAAATGGAGCAAGGAGCAAAAGTTGTTGTGGAGAGTAAGGAATTTAGAAAATTAAATCCGGATTATGTTTTTGCGCTACACAATATTCCTGGAGAAGAAAAGAATACAATAATTTTAAAGTCTGGGGTATTTGCGGCTGCATCAAAAGGTATGATTGTGAAACTTATCGGCAAGACAGCCCACGCTGCCGAACCGGAAAAGGGGATTAGTCCTGCATTTGCCATATCAAAAATTATTCAGCAATTGCATAATCTGGCCAAAGAAACAAGGCTGTTTTCAGGTCTGACACTCTTAACAATTGTCCACATAAAATTAGGTGAACCAACTTTTGGGACAAGTCCCGGAAATGCAGAAATAATGGTAACTCTGCGTACTTTTGAGAATTCAGATATGCTTATTTTAACCGGGGAATCAAAAAAAATTATCAGGCAGGTTTCTCATGAAGAAAATTTAGAATTCGAGATTTCATATACTGAAGAATTTCCTGCAACTGTGAATAATGGTGATTGCCTTAAATTGGTGGAATATGCTTCAGGAGTAAATATGCTTGAGGTCAAATACCGGTCTGAGCCATTTAAATGGTCCGAGGATTTTGCCTATTACACGCAAAAATACAAAGCATGTCTTTTTGGATTAGGAGCTGGAACCAGCCATCCTTCACTTCATCAGGAAAATTACGATTTCCCTGACGATATTATCAAAACCGGTGTAAATATGTTTTATTCGATCTACAAACAGATTTGCTTTTAACTGGCCCAAATTATTTTTATCTGAAAATTAACTGAGTCAAAGATGGTTCTGTTTGATTCTGTTTTGAATAATTATTTAGAACGATTATATTTATAGCAACTTTCAATTGTGGAAGATTCTAAATAACATTGCATAAGCTATAGAGAAATGAGAAAGCATGTTTTACTATTTATCGCAATAATTACAGCCAATCTGGGCATTTCCCAGAACATAGTGTTCTTTGATAACTTCGAGAGTGGATTATCAGGATGGAGCCTTGGTGGAACCTGGGGATTAAGCACAAATGCATTTACAGGTTTGTACGCCCTGTCCGAAAGTCCTAATGGAAACTATCCCGATCAAACTACAATGATAGCAACAATGGATAGCTCCGTTGACCTGAGCCAGGCAATGGATGCCGAAGTACTCTTTTCAGCAACTTATCAGATTGAATTCGGATTCGATTTTATGTATCTGGAAGCGACAAGCGACGGGGGAAACACATGGGTAACACTTCAGTCGTTTACAGGAGATTCTGCCTGGTATAAATACATTATTTCACTCGGAGGATTTGTTGGAAGTAACAACGTAAAATGCCGTTTTCGATTCGTTTCAGATGATATGCTGAATTTCGATGGAATGGACATCGACGATTTTCTTATCATGACCTATACCGAGGATAATACTCCTCCACTTATTGTTCACTATCCGCTTCCACATTACGAAGGGTCGTTGTACGAACATCAGGTGCTTGCCGAAATTATTGATATAAGTGGTGTGTCCTTTGCCATTCTTACCTACCGGATTGATAATGTTTTGCAACCTGCTGTAGGAGGTGTAAACTATTCAGGTGATACATGGTTGTTTGAAATCCCGCCAGCCCCGGCCGGAAGCTGGATAGAATACAAAATTACCGCTGAAGACTCTTCAGTTAATGCCAACAATACTACATCCGAAGACTTTGAGTATATAGCCGGAAACTATATTAAATATGATAATGCGGTTGTCGATTATGTTGGAACAGTTAGTCAGTTCTCGACCTTTGAAACTGCAGCAGCAGTAAGAATCGAATTAAACGATACCACTACACTTGTATCGGCCCTGATTCGAAATTATATCGATTCGAATAATCCCAATGCCGATATGGAATTGCATGTTTGGGATTCTGATACAGCGGGTCTCCCCGGCGAGGATTTAATTGTACCATTTCTTGTTACACCGGCCGCTAATGCAGCCGAACCCCATAAAATGACTCGCATTGATTTACGCACATACAATGATTCGCTATCAGGTATTTCGGGCGATATCTTTATCGGATTTAAAGCTCCTTTAGGTGATGTGCATGTAGTACAAACGACTCCTGCTGTTGGAAATCATACTTATACCGAGAACTTCCTCGGTTGGAACCTTAGCACAGATGATTACCATTTCCGGGCAGTAACATCTGAAATCGGAGGTGCACCTATGGCAGCTTTTTCTTTTGATACCCTTGCTGATCCTTATGTAACCTTTACTGATCAATCCTTATATAATCCGGTGTCATGGTATTGGGATTTCGATGACAATGGAAATTTTAGTACCGACCAGCATCCACAATATGCTTTTACGCATAATGGTACCTTTAATGTGTGTTTAACTGTAGACAATGGAATTACTACCAATACAACCTGTCAGTTTGTGAGTGTGCAAAATGTGCAACCCCCAATTGCAAATTTCTACTATCTCACAACCTATTCGCCTGAGATTTTGTTTGTCGATACCAGCCTGAATTACCCAATAAGCTGGTTCTGGGATTTTGATGATAATGGTGCAACCTGGGGATATATTAATCCTATGCACACATTCTCGCATAACGATACTTTCAATGTTTGTCTGATTGTCGAGAACTTTCAGGGCAGCGATACCATGTGTCAGGAAATAATAATCAATGATTACGTTGCACCTGAAGCAGCATTTAGTTACGATCCAGGTCTTTCGCCATGGATACAGTTTTACAACGAATCATCAAATCAAATTATAAATACGCCGGATACATGGTATTGGGATTTCGATTATGGAGGAGCATTCAGTACCGACACAAATGCACTTTTTCTTTTTCCTGAGAATGGTATCTACAATGTTTGCCTTACTACTACCAACACTTATGGAACCGATACATATTGCAGTCAGGTCGTTATTAACAGTTATGTGGCTCCAGTTGCCGATTTTAGTTATACAGTAATTAATGGGCCGGTTGTTCAGTTTACCGATCAATCGTCCGATTCTTTGATAAACGAAACCACGGAATGGTATTGGGATTTTGGCGACGGCAGCCCTCCTGTTTCAATTCAATCTCCAGTACATCAGTTTATGGAAAATGGTAGTTTCAATGTTTGCCTGGTTGCATCAAATTTAATTGGTAGCGATACGATATGCCAAACCATTGATATATCGAGCTATGCTGTTCCAACAGCCGGATTTACATACAACGATGCTGCACAACCGGTTGTGTTTTTTTACGATCAATCAATTGGTTGGCCTCAGTCGAGATACTGGGATTTCGACGATCAGGGAATTACTTCGGTTGAAACCAATCCGGCCTTTACTTTTTCTACAAACGACACATTTAATGTTTGCCTTACCGTTTCGAACTATCTGGGAAGCGATACCTTTTGTCAGAGTGTGATAATTTCAAGCTACCTTCCTCCGGTGGCAAATTTTAACTATCAGATTGTTGATGATACCATTGTTCATTTCCAGGATATTTCCACAAACGGGCCAACATCATGGTTATGGGATTTCGATTTTAACGGACAAACAAGCAACGACCAAAATCCAACAATGATATATCCTGTAGCCGGAGATTTTAATGTTTGTCTTACTTCCGGTAATTCAGTTGGTACAGGTGCTATGTATTGTCAACTGGTAAGCATTGTACTATTCAGCGATAAGCCGAATTCTGAAAAACCGACAACTGATATTTATCCACTTCCCATGCAGGATTATCTGATAGTTGATTTGCACCTACAAGATTTGGATGACATCAGCATTAATCTGTACAATTTGTTGGGGGCAAAACTACATCCTGAGTTTTCAAGGTATGAAGATAAGTTGATTTTATATCGAAATTCTTTACCCTCAGGATTTTATTTTATTGATATATTGAATACTTCAGGATTAATTTACAGGGCAAAAATACTAATGGAGTAACTATATTTTTGCAGGAGCAAATAAATTTTCATGTATTAATTGGATTAAAACTATCCGAAATAAATATTTTTGTGGATTAAATTCAATGCTATGCACAAAACACTTTCATTTATTATCTACATAATTTTATCAACAAGTATAATCGCTCAAAAGGAGTACACTGTAATAGTAAGTATCGACGAACATCCCAATTCAAAGGTTTTGCTAGCCGGATTTTATGGTGATAAAAACTCAATTATCGATACCGCCGAAACCGATATTGATGGCCGGTTAACTTTTGTTTTTCCTGACGATAGGCCGGCTGGAATGTACCGTATGTTTTTGACAAAGAACAATTTTGCTGATTTTATTTTCGACAAAGAAGATATCGAATTAAGTACAGAATTCTCTTCTCCCATGGAAAGCATGGAAGTGATTAGCTCGTGGTCGAACAAGGTTTATTATGATTTCTTGCGCAACGATCAGCAATATAATATCAAGTTGGAATTGCTTAGTCCGGTGGTCTCTTATTTTCCAAAGAACGATAATTTCTATCCGGATATAGTTAAAAAGTTCAATAAACTTCAGAAAGAACGTGATGCATACATTTTGGATGCAAGCTCTGGAAAACCTGATGCTTATGTATCGAAAGTGATACTTTTTCAGCGTACTCCAATGTTACCTACTGATTTATCTGAAAAGGAAAAAGGTGAATTTATGCGTACCCATTTTTTCGATAAGGTCGATTTTGGCGATCCCGAATTGTTACGAAGCGATGTATATCCGAATAAATTGATAAATTTTCTTTCTCTGTTTAGCAACAGGAATTTTACGCAGGAGGAATTGGAAAACTCATTCATTCAGGGACTGGATATTTTAATGTCGAAGCCATTTGATAATATCCTGGTAAAGGAATATGTTATTGAATATTTGCTGAAAGGATTTGAACGTTATGGTCTTGAGCGTGTTATTGCACACATTGCCGAAACTTACAATGATGAAAAAACATGTGAAAATGAAGAACGCAAGAGCGACCTACAGACCCGCCTCGATAACTACAAAAAACTGGCTATTGGAAAAACAGCACCTGAAATTGCGATACCCGATCAAAATGGCAATACCCTGTTTTATAGCGATCTAAGGAGCCAGTATTATTTACTCATTTTTTGGGCAAGTTGGTGTCCGCACTGCACACAAATGATGCCTGAAATAAAGAAGATGTACGAATCGCAAAAAGAGAAGAAGATTGAAGTAATAGCTATCTCGCTCGATAAGGAAAAAGAGGAGTGGCTAAAATTCGTAAACGAAAATAATTTAACCTGGATAAATTCCTGCGATATGAAAAGCTGGAGTAGTAAAATTGTTTCAGATTATAATATTTACGCAACCCCTTCGATTATTCTGATTGATAAAAGCCGGAAAATTTTGGCTAAACCGATTACACTTCAGGCTATTCAACAAGAATTTGATAAAGTGAAATAAAACGAGATTTAGTGAATTAGCCCTGATTTCGCGTGCAGTAACTGGTTGTTGTTGGATTAGAAAGTTCGTTTTATACTTGAATTGGAAACCGATTTAGGATGGGTATTAAAACGGATCAAGTCAAAAAACATTATTTTTGACCAATGAAGCGAGGAAAAGATAAGAAAAAAAAAACCAAACCCGGGAAACAATTAACTTTCAGGAATAAAAGCAATCCATCGTTAAAATATTTAATTTGGATTCCGTTTGTTTTTGCCTTTGTTCTTTACGGCAAT
>CAYLZH010000173.1:0-11072 GCA_964388245.1 uncultured Bacteroidales bacterium | reverse complement strand
GGAAAAATGCTTAAATTGTGCCGTAAATACTTAAACTGGATCCAGAATTCGGTTTTCGAGGGCGAGCTGACTGAAGTAAAATTGAAAGAGCTTAAAATAAATGCAAAAGAGCTAATGGAAGAAGATGAAGACAGCCTGATAATATTCAGTAGTCGGGAATCGAAATGGCTTGAAAAAGAGGTTCTCGGACAAGAGGCGAATCCACTTGATAGTTTTCTGTAATTAGTCGATGGAAAAGAAACCGGGCTCGCAAAAGGCTTAAATTAACCACATATCGAATAGTTTGTTCTTTGACATTCTGAAAATTAAATAAATAAAAAATAAGTCGAACCCATAATAAGATCGTATTATTTGCCATCGACTGATTTTATCACTGAAAAACTACGAAAACAAAAAGATAAAACACTGATTATGATATTTTTTTTGCAATTTTGTCAACGGCACCCAATCGCACCATAGTGGAATTGAAATAGATGAATTTCGATGAGGATTTAATAACCGAGGATACACCCAATCGCACCATAGTGGAATTGAAATTAAAGAGCTCCGGGTATCTCCTGTTTTGCATCCTGTCACCCAATCGCACCATAGTGGAATTGAAATGGTGTAACGGTGAAATTTAAGGTTGCTCCTAATTCCACCCAATCGCACCATAGTGGAATTGAAATACATAAAATGGTTCAAATTCAAAATTAACACCCAACACCCAATCGCACCATAGTGGAATTGAAATCTACTAAGGTATAGTTCGTTATAAACGATTCGGGTCACCCAATCGCACCATAGTGGAATTGAAATAAAGGACAAACAATTGAAGGAATTTTAACAATAGACCCACCCAATCGCACCATAGTGGAATTGAAATTAACTATAAACACCACTGACGAGTTCTTTTAATTCATCACCCAATCGCACCATAGTGGAATTGAAATTCTGTTGAAGCATTTCTTTTTGGACTTCTTCTATTCACCCAATCGCACCATAGTGGAATTGAAATTATTTATTTTTTTTTCTCCCCTCTTTCGGTTTTTCACCCAATCGCACCATAGTGGAATTGAAATGGTGGAGTATCAATAGATATATCTGGAAATGGTAATAACACCCAATCGCACCATAGTGGAATTGAAATAGGACAATAAAGAGAAGTATAAAAGCCTTGAAACGCACCCAATCGCACCATAGTGGAATTGAAATGAAGGAACGAAGTAGAAACCTTATTAGCTTCTTAAGCACCCAATCGCACCATAGTGGAATTGAAATAATTTCGATGCAAAGGTATTTGAAGAAATAAGTGGACACCCAATCGCACCATAGTGGAATTGAAATTAGAATTGAATATTTACGTTTTCAATTTGCGATTCCCACCCAATCGCACCATAGTGGAATTGAAATAACTTTTCAATAGCTTTTGCGGCTTTGCCCTAAGCCCACCCAATCGCACCATAGTGGAATTGAAATTACTACATGTTAATTTTCGTTCATAACTGAAGTTTGTAACACCCAATCGCATCATAGTGGAATTGAAATTCGCGAATGAACATGATAATAATTCGGATGAGTGAATTAGGTTTTTAAACATCCTTAAAAAAATATACCTTCGGGATAAGTTTATTCTAAATATTTCTTAAGCATAATTACCTAAACAACAATACGATGAATAGTAAAGTTACTACTAAAAGCACAAAGAATCAGATTCTGGATGCATACAATGAGCTTCTGAAAATGCAGCAGGAGAAGAAAACCGAAGAACCAAAAAAAGTACAGGTTCAGCAACAAAAACTTGAACTGACCAATAAGGCCAAAACACTAAGCAACGAAGGTATTGTGAAAGGAATTGCGGAATTGAAAGTTTCGGTTTCATCGGCACTTGATAAATTAGCCGAACAATTTGTTGGAGAGTATAAAAAGTTTGAAGAATTACAGCAGGCAATTACAATTGAGAAACAAAACCTCGAAGACCTGTACCAACTTTCGGCAAATACCGATTCGTTGGCTGCCATGCTGCTTGCACAAAAAGAACAGCGTGAAAAGTTTGAGGAGGAGATGTTGCAACGAAAGCAGGAACTGAGCGACCGTATTACTGCCGATAAAGAAAAGCATGAAAACGAAATGGCCGAAAAACGGGCTGCCTGGAAAAAAGAACAAACCGAATATCAGGAATCGCAAAAAGAAAAGGCCGACATTCTCAAAAAAGATCGTAGTCGTGAAGAAGAAGAATTTCAGTATAACCTGAAATTAACACGGAAAAAAGACGCCGACCTGTATGAGGAAAAAAATCAAAAGCAGGAAAAAGAGTTAAGCGAAAAACGTGCTGAGTTTGAAAAAGAGTTTGCAGGGCGAAAAACTGCTATTGAGGAAGCCGAAACAGAGCTCAAAGATCTGCGCAAAAAAGCGACAAATTTTCCAGCCGAGTTAGAAAAGGCTGTTAAGGATGCAATCAAGTCAACAACTGATACACTTGAGACCAATCACAAATTCGAAATCCAGTTAAGGGAAAAGGAAGTTGAGGGCGAATTAAAATTGAAAGACCAAACCATACAGGCTCTAAATGCCAAAATCAAGGAAATGGATTCCACGATTAAAGAAATGTCGCAAAAAACAGCTAAGGCCGAAACCAGTGTGAAAGACATTGCTCTGAAAGCCATCGAAAGTTCATCTAAACCATATATTGTTGAGCGCACAACCGAGTCAAAACAGGAGAAAAATTGACACATTGATTCATTAATTTTGCTTGATCATAATCATACGGTAATTGAAGAATTTATTAAGATAAGCTGTTAACACTTTTATGCCATGCAAAAATATGTTGATCAACTGGTTTCAGACCTGGAAGAATTTGCAAAAAATCCTCCAAAACCTTCCTATTACGAGATTCCGCCACATATGGAGCAAGTTCCTGATCTGGCTGAATTAGCCCAGGTACCATATAAAACCCTGGAAGAATTAACAGGGATTCAGATGGAAGCATTTCCGGCCATGTATCAGCTTTCAGTAGAGCAATGCATACAATTGAACAAGGCTATTTTCAAGGTTTATGAATCCCTTTACCTTGAGTTGGTAGATAAACCGGATGATATTCCCGATGAGTGGCTTTACGATGTCTTGTCAACAAATTGGGATATATATGTGCAGTATTTACCTCGAACCGGAATGGATGTAGAATTGTGTTCCGGTGATCCTATGACCTGTCCCTATGGAGATAATTGCATATGTAGTGAAGAGTGGAAAGAGGAAATTGAATTGCCGGAAAGGTTTGAATGTCAGGTCGCAAAGTTAGTTGAAAGCATTTCGTTGGGCAAAACATGTCACATACATTTTGATTCAGGCGATATATATGATAAGATTCCTGACCCGGATAATCGGAATATTCTTCCGTTTGATCCGGCTAATCCCAACGAGGACATTTCCGGAGATGATTATCCTGTTGAACCGGTTTTCATTACAATATATCCATTCGATTTAGAGGATACATTTGATATGATGTATGGTTTCATTGAAAACTGCGAGAACGAACCAGTGAAAGAAAAGCTTTTGGATGCGCTCCTCTCTTTCGACCCGGAGAACAAGTTTAACACAGAAATAGTCGGTTCTGGATTTCTTAAGCAATGGAAAAATTTCGAGGAAAAGTGGATTGAGAATCATATTCGCAATACAATAAACGATGAGATTAACAATATAATTGGAAAGATGCCGTGGGAAATGGATGGCTTATTTGATGATGATAGAACACCTGTAAATCCCGAGTCAACACCAGTACCGGATTTGTGTGTGATTTGTAAAAAGCATCAGTCTGATGTCATTGAGGAAAATCATCTTTGCAATCAAATCAGGTCCGACCAACATGATAGTAATAAATTTTCATGTACGGAATTCGACAAGATTGATTAAAAATGGAGCTAATATCTAATGTTTGTCGATGATTGTGAGGTCGAAATCTGGTAAGTAAAAACTTATATTATAAGTATATCAAATATTTACAGCACTATTCGGCGTAAATAAAGATACCACAAATATTATTAAAAACTAAAGAGTTAAGCGATTCAGAATAATGGAAATAATACAAATTAGAAAAATTCCATCACCATTTTTTGTTAATTTAAGAAGGCAAAAAGTTAATAGCTAAAAAATATTATCAATCCCATATTTTTAATTAAAAAATACCTACTTTTGCAAGCCAAAAAGAGAGTTGAAAATAATAGAATAGAAAATGTATTTAACTGCAGAAAAGAAACAAGAATTTTTTAAAACCTACGGAAAGTCAGAAACCGACACAGGTTCGACCGAAGGACAAATTGCTTTGTTTACCTACCGCATTGCCCACTTAACCAGTCATTTGAAATCGAATAAAAAAGATTTTAGTACACAACGGGCACTCCTCAAACTTGTAGGTAAGCGCAGAAGATTACTCGATTATTTAAAGGAAAGGGATATCGAAAGATATCGTGCGATAATTAAAGCATTGAACTTAAGGAAATAATTATTGGAAAGGCAATTACAAATTGCCTTTTCTTATTTAAGTGCTTTTGGTTTCGGTTCGTTGCAGCAATTTCATATACCGGAAAATACTTACAGTAACAATAAATCCCTGTCTGGACTATAATGACTTTTTCTACTGACTGGGAACAGGCAGAAAGCCGAAACAGGCAAAGTATTTTGAGATCAAAAAAGCTAACAATAACTTATCTCAATTAATTAGACATTCCTTCATGTTTTTGAAATCAACAGGTTAAGTCATTGAACCCTATTTAGAATAAAATGTTTAGAGTATTATACCGGGAAGTTAGAATTTTTCTACTGACTTTTTTTAGGTAGATTTAAGCGATTTTTAGAAAGTGTTACACGCATTTCTAAGAATCTTCAAAAAGCTTCAATATGAATAGTTTGAAGCCAGGAAGAAGATAAATATATAACAGACAGAAAATTGAAAAAAGAGAAGATGTTAAACGTAATTGAAAAGAAGATTGAATTAGGCGATGGTAGGGTAATAACCATCGAAACCGGCAAATTAGCCAAGCAGGCAGATGGTTCGGTTGTTGTAAAAATGGGTGATACAATGTTACTCGCTACAGTTGTGTCGGCAAAAGAAGCAAGGGAGGATGTTGATTTCATGCCCCTTTCAGTTGATTATAAAGAAAAATTTGCTGCTATGGGCAGGTTCCCCGGTGGTTTCCTTAAGCGTGAAGCAAGGCCATCGGATTATGAAATTTTAATTGCACGATTGGTTGACCGGGTTTTGAGGCCACTTTTTCCTGATGATTATCACGCAGATACCTTTGTAACTATTAATCTTATATCAGCAGAAAAAGAAGTTTATCCTGATCAGTTAGCAGGTCTTGCTGCGTCGGCGGCTCTTGCTGTATCTGATATCCCCTTTAACGGTCCAATATCGGAAGTTCGTGTTGCACGTATCGACGATCAGTTTATAGTAAATCCAAATGCAAGTGATCTTGTAAATGCCGATCTCGATATTATAGTTGGGGCAACCATCGATAATATAATGATGGTTGAAGGAGAAATGGATGAAGTAACCGAAGAAACCATGATTGAGGCAATTAAATTTGCACATGATGCAATAAAGGTTCAATGCCAGGTCCAGTTGGAATTAATGGAAGAGGTTGGTTCTACACAAAAACGTGAGTATAACCACGAAGAAAATGATGAAGAACTAAAGAAATTAGTTCACGAAAAAACTTACGATAAAGCCTACAATATTGCTAAAAATGCCATAAACGACAAACAAGAAAGAAACGAAGCATTTGCTGCGATTGAAGACGAGTTTGTTGAATGGTATTCCGGAGAGCTAAATGAAGACGAAGAAGTTCCTGAATCTTTAATTGCCAAGTATTATCACGATGTTCAGAAGGATGCTGTTCGGAACAGTGTGCTCGACGAAAGGATACGGCTTGATGGACGGAAAACGGACGAGATACGACATATCTGGTGTGAAACCGGTCTGTTGCCGGCTGCCCATGGATCATCTGTATTTACTCGTGGCGAGACACAAGCCTTAACCACAGTAACGCTTGGTACTAAACTCGATGAAAAAATAATCGATGAGGTCATGCATCAGGGAACAGATAAATTCTTACTGCATTATAATTTTCCACCATTTTCAACTGGCGATGCACGGCCAGCGCGCGGCGTTAGCCGACGTGAAGTAGGTCATGGAAATCTTGCACACAGGGCACTAAAACGAATGATCCCGCCTGAAGGTGTTGATAATCCATATGCAATAAGGATCGTTTCCGATATACTTGAATCAAACGGATCATCATCGATGGCTACTGTTTGTGCCGGAACACTGGCCCTGATGGACACAGGTGTGAAAATTCGCAAACCGGTGTCAGGTATAGCAATGGGATTAATATCCGATGGCCCGGATCGTTATGCAATCCTGTCTGATATTTTGGGTGATGAAGACCACCTTGGTGATATGGATTTTAAAGTTACCGGAACTCGCGATGGTATCACTGCTACACAAATGGATATAAAAGTAGACGGACTTTCGTACGAAGTTTTGGCAAAGGCTTTAGATCAGGCAAAGCAAGGCAGATTACACATACTTGATGTGATGAATGAAACCCTTAGCGAGCCACGTTCCGATTATCGCGACCATGTTCCAAGAATTGAACGACTTACAATTCCGAAAGAAATGATTGGTGCTGTTATTGGACCTGGAGGAAAAATTGTTCAGGAAATTCAGGCTACAACAGGAAGTGTTATTACAATAGACGAAGTAGAAAGTGTTGGGATCGTGGATATTGCTGCTGCTGATAAAAAATCCATTGACGAAGCTGTTCGATGGGTACGGAATATCGTAGCTGTTCCTGAAATTGGGAAAGTTTACAAAGGAACTGTAAAATCAATTGTTGCTTTCGGCGCATTTGTTGAAATTCTGCCTGGACGTGACGGCCTGTTGCACATTTCCGAAATCGATTGGAAGCATTTAAAATCTGCCGATCAGGTGCTTAAGGAAGGCCAGGAAGTTGAAGTAAAACTTATCGATATAGATAAAAAAACCGGAAAACTTAAACTGTCGAGAAAAGTGTTATTGCCACGCCCGCAACGGAACCGATAGGCAATTATATGATATAGTAATTCTGAAATTTTCGAATTAGATCAAAAAAAAGAGGGGGCTCATAAATATGAGCCCCCTCTTTTATTATTTATACAGAACTTGTTTTTGGCTCTGGCTTTTTATCTTTCTTTGAATTTTTATTATTGCGCTTCGACAGTTTTTCCAGCATGGCCCTTGCAGCAATTCTACCTGCTCCCATTGCTTCGATAACTGTTGCCGAACCGGTTACTATATCGCCTCCGGCATAAACAAACTCCTTACTTGTTTCGTTTGTTTCAGGATTTACTTTTATGTATCCCCATTTATTCCGCTCAAGATCAGGTGTGGTCTGGAAAATTATTGGATTCGGATCGGTTCCTATTGCAACTATAGCCAGATCGCATTCAATAACAAAATTTGATCCTTCAACAGGAACAGGCCTTCTCCGGCCGGAGTCATCGGGTTCGCCCAACTCCATGTGAATACATTCAAGTCCTTTTATTGTATTCTGATCGGTTCCGATATATTGCACCGGGTTGGTTAGTAATCGGAATTTTACTCCTTCTTCCTCGGCATGATGAACCTCTTCTTCACGGGCAGGTAATTCGTGCCTCGACCTTCGGTACACAATGGTTACTTCGCTTGCTCCGGTTCGGATAGCAGTACGGGCACAGTCCATGGCAACATTACCTCCACCAATAACCGCAACTTTATTTCCTTTTGGTTTTGGAGTATCATATTCAGGAAACTTGTATGCTTTCATCAGGTTCATCCTTGTAAGGTATTCATTCGATGAGAAAACATTTCCCAGGCTCTCGCCGGGAAGTCTCATGAACTTAGGTAATCCGGCGCCTACTCCAATAAAAACAGAATCGAAATGTTCTAAAAGTTCATCGATACTTGTTAAAGGCCCTACTACATGATTCAACTCGAAACGAACACCTAATTCCTTCAGGTAATTAATCTCGAATTGTACTATTGATTTTGGCAAACGGAACTCAGGAATTCCATAGGTTAAAACTCCACCGGTATCATGGAGGGCTTCAAAAACTGTTACTGAATAACCGAGCTGTTGCATATCGGCAGCTACTGTAAGTCCCGACGGACCGGAACCGACAATAGCAATCTTCATATTGTTCTTATCCGTAATGATTGGCGCTTTTACCAATTCCATTTTTCTTTCATAATCGGCAACAAAGCGTTCAAGACGCCCAATGGCAACAGGTTCATCTTTAAAACCAACAATGCACTTTTCTTCGCATTGTGTTTCCTGAGGGCATACCCGGCCACAAATTGCTGGCAATACATTGGTTTCTTTGATTTTTTTAGCTGCTGCATCGAAATCTTCTTCGGCAATGAGTGAAATAAAGGCCGGGATATCAATATTTACAGGGCATCCATCAACACATTTGGGATTTTTACACTGAAGGCAGCGGCCGGCTTCAAGAAGTGCGAGTTCGGTTGTATAACCGTACGGAACTTCGAGATGGTTGTGTACCCTGAGTTTTTGATCTTGCTCGGGCATTTCCTGCCGGGGTATTTTTAATTTTATTACCCTTTCATCGGCCTTAGTGAGTCCGTGCCATTCGCATCCATGCTTTAAGCAAAGGAAAAATGGGACCAGTCTGGAGTGGGCAGAAATGATGACCTGTCCTGCTGAACTACCGCACTCCTGACAACTTACATCTTTTACAACAAGGCTTTTTTTGCAAAACGGACAACTGATATCATCAAGGATATCACCCTCGTTTAACGGGATATCGGCGCCGGCCTCAAAAACATCGAGATAAGGGCTGAGGAACAGCTTTATGGGATTCTTTTCGAATTTTGCATCAAATACTAATTTCTTATCCTCCTTTTTTTCTACGTTGAAACTTTTATGACAATGTGGACAATAGGAGTTTAAATAAGTTTTATACTTCAGGTATTTAATATCATGTTGTACCATAACCAGGCAGATTTATTTTTGATTAATGTATCGAGAACAATAAAGAATCTTTTTCATCTTTCAAATAGAGGGAGTTCCTGTTTAAAAGCTCGTTGAAGTCAACAGTATGTCCGTCGAAATCGGGACCATCGACACAGCAGAATTGGGTTTCGTTAGCAACCTTAACACGACATCCGCCACACATTCCGGTTCCATCAATCATTATCGGGTTAAGACTTACCATTGTGGGCATTTCGAATTTTTTCGTAAGGTCGCACACATTTTTCATCATTATGATTGGCCCTATGGCATAAACCAACTTAATATCGTGTCGTTCCTCAAGCGATTTTTTTAAAGGATCTGTAACAAATCCCATTTTACCAACCGATCCGTCATCGGTTGTTACTATTAGCTCGTTACAGATGGCCCTCATCTCGTTTTCCAGTATAAGCATACTTTCAGTTCGTGCACCCATAATGCCAATCACATAATTTCCTGATTCCCTGAATGCTTTAGCCACATGATGTAAAATAGCAACACCGGTTCCTCCTCCAACAACTACAACAGTTCCTACTTTTTCAACATCGGCCGGCTTTCCAAGCGGGCCCACAATATCTTTTATCAGATCGCCTTCTTTTAACGATCTCATCAATGCAGTGGTTTTTCCTACAACCTGAAAGATCAGAGTTATTATCCCGCTAAAGGCATCCTTATCGGCTATAGTAAGGGGGATCCGTTCGCCGGTTTCGTTTACTCGTAAGATTACGAACTGGCCTGCAAGCGCTTTTTTTGCAATTTTTGGGGCCGAAACATCAAACCGAACGATAGTTCCTTCTGCCATTTCCTGCTTTCTTACAATCTGAAACATAATGATAAAAATTAAGTTTTTATTTGTGAAGCTTTATGTGCTTCATTTGTATTTCGTTATAATAAAACAAACCCGATCTTTATTGAAATATCTTCAAGTAAAAACGGGTTTGATTTGTATTTTCCATTACTCTTGCTGTTTTGTGATATGATAATTTTCTGTTTACTGGTTTCTGTGGCTTTTTGTTATAAACCTAATTCCTGGTCACAGCAATTGTTTTGTTTTCTACCATTCAAGAGAATCTTCGAGCCTGATATCATTTAATGCATCTTCGCTTATCGAATGCCATTTGCATCCTTTTTTCGAACAGAAATAAAAATCGACAAGCCTTGATCGTGCACTTACCGATAATTTTGCTGCCGGCGATCCGCATTCCTGACAGTTGCATGTTTCGCTTAACAGGCTTTTGTCGCAATGATAGCATTGAATATCTGTTACTTTCTTATCCTCGGGTAAAACAATAGTTGATTTCGAGGAGAATACATTTAAATATGGGCTCATTAAAAGGAATCCGGTATCGCCATTGATTATTTTTAGCTTTAACTGTTGGTTATCGATAAGGCTTTTTTTGCAATGCGGACAATAGGTTTGAAGGTATGTCCCGGTTTCGATTATCTCCAGTTTTTCATCTTCCGGATCTTTAATATCGGGGATATCTGCCCGTAAATCAAGATCTTTTGGATAGGGCCTGCCTCTAAAACCATATTCCTGGTATAATTTTGCCATTGCAAGAGACAGGTCTTCAAATTCGACTGAATGGTTTTTACAGCCTACACGTTCGCATATACTTACTTTTCCACCCATATCCAGTGTAAAATAAACCATTGGACCTGAGCACGATTTGCAAATATTTTCGGACTGAAATTTTGTTTTACAATTTGGACAAATCAAATCAACAATTTCATCGAGCTCAAATTCCATATCAGAGCTGTAGTTATGGCTTCCGTAAATCGAACTTAATCGCAAAATCCCTTCCTGCCCTGATTTTTTAACAATGAGCTTTATGCTTGACTGGTTATCAACTTGCTTTTCATGATCCATCAAAGATTCACCACAAGTTGGGCATTTTACTTTGATTGATAAGAATTCATACATTATACTTCTCGTTTTAAGATTAATTCGTGGTTAAATGTAGATTCTTTTTGCCAAACAATCAACTCTTAAGTCTTACATTCATTGAATCAGGTTTGGATAAAATAATACCAGCATTCATAGTGTTT
>CAYLZH010000172.1:0-11120 GCA_964388245.1 uncultured Bacteroidales bacterium | reverse complement strand
GCTTCAACGACCAAATGGTAGAACCCATTATCCGCTTAAACCCGCATGATCATGTGGGTATTGTGGAGCAGGAAGAAGAACAGGGTTTGTTGGTTTATCCCAACCCGGCAAAGAAAACTCTATTGCTACAAGCAAACTCCTATATCTCAAACGCTGAGGTTTTCAGTATTGAGGGCCATAAGGTCAAAGAGGTTCTAATTGGCGGTACACAAAAATGCATTGATGTGTCGGGGCTACCGCCGGGCAATTATATCATCCGGGCAACAGGCCGGGATAAGGTATGGGTAGAGAAGTTTGTGGTGATACGGTGAGCCAACCTGTCAGCGTGCGCAGCCCCTGACAGCGTTGGCGGTTCTAGCAGCGTCCCCCAGCCGCTGTCAGGTCCTGTCGGACGCTGACAGGTCTTAGGGTCAATTCATCCGATGACTACGAGTCATCGGATGAATTTTGGCGGGTGGGCAGTTGTATCAGTTTGGAATTGGTCGATGGTCAGTGCTGTAGCTCAACCCACCACAATGAATTGTGGTGTTGTCACAATCCCTGACATTTGCCAAACGTCCCGCATTGTTGCAGCACCCGGATTTATCCGGGTGAACTTTATGAATACAAATCAAATTGGATTGGTAATGAAAAACAAAATTAGGCATCACGACACGATAGCACCACCCGCCCAGCGAAGGCTTCCCCGAACCATTCGGAGAAGCCTTCGCTTTTTCACCGGCGGGGGTAGCACACCCTCAGTTTTACAACAAATCCAAAATACATGGCCGCAGGAAGCCTGGGATCTTAGGAACGACCTTATGGCAATGGCTCCTTTCGTTTCTCGCGAAGCTTTGGAAGAGGCCGCCCTAATGTGTATATTGCCCGATGCCATGTTGCTCGAAATCTGCCTTGCCAATCCCGACGCTACACGCAGCCAGGAGTTCCTTGATTTTCTTGCACAAGGAACACCGTGCCCACTTCCACAATATATGATTGATATTGTACAGGACAATTGGGATGTAGAAACCTCACGCACCCTTCTCGAAAAAGGACTGGCCCGGTATGGTGCAGAACGAGATTTTTATACCAATGCACTAATACGAAATTCAAGGTTTCAGGACGAATATACGCTTGCCAATTTGATCGAATGGCATGAAGAAAGGGCAAGCTTATCGGATTACTATTCGATGGCCGACATTTATATTGAATATCAGAAATTCGATTCAGCAGAAATTGTATTGGACAATATTCCATTGGATTTTGTGCTTGATGATGACCAAACAATAGGTCATAACAATTATCTGGATTATTTTGATTTCATGGAGAGTTTGTACCTGAACAATAAAACTATTCACGATATTGACAGCCTTGAGCGCATTGCATTACAGGCAATTGCTAACGAACCCCTGGGTTTTGCCACCACAAAAGCTCACAATATGATCAATACCATCGATGGAACGTGTGAAGAATACTACGGTTATGTATCCGGTGCACAACCAAAAGCAGCACAGGCCATTGACTATGACCCTACAAAAGTTTTGGACGAATTTTATAATCATGTATCCTGCATCCCGAATCCCGCTAAAGATTTTGCTATTTTCGAATGGGAACTTATGCGGCTTGAAACAACGGCACAACTGACAATAACCGATTTAAAAGGGATTGTTGTGGGTCGGCATTTGATAACTTCGATGCAAGGAACCTGGACTTTTGACATCAGGATGCTTGCCGAAGGAATATACATTTACGAAATTGTTGCTGTGAACAAACAATTGGCATATGGTAAACTGGTAATCTCTAAGAATTAAAATAATATGGGGTGCAATTTTGCGCCCCATATTCACAAAAATTATAATACATACAACTATGTCACGATTTTTAAGACTATTTATATTTATTTCATTATGCATTCATCTTCACACGTTGGCACAATCCTACACCCGGGATACCACCTTCCACCCGCTGGAATATATGGATTCCATTATCTTATATTCTGATCCCTTTGTGTGGAATATTTTAGAATTGGACGATGGACGGCTGTTCTGTAATGGTATTATCGGTGATCCCTGGATGATGACACCCAGTTTAGTTTTGATGAGCAAGGAAGGCGTTCGGGATTATTCTTTTGGGTTTCTGGGCATCCGGAAACATATTATCATGTTATGAAAGCAAATGCTGATACCTTATTAATAGTTGCTTCCGGAAGTTTGCAAAAATGGGATTTCAACGGTACCTGGGTGAATATGGATTGGGAAGCAAATATGAATCAGGACCTGCAATCACACAATTGGAAAGGAATTCACTTTTATGAAGACGAATCGTTTATCGCAGCCGGATGGACACATTTGGATAGCTTTCCTGCAAAATATGAATTGGTTAAAATGAAACCCAATGGACGTCTTGACACAAGTTTTATTATTGATGCCATGCAAGGGTGGGATCAGTATGTTGATGCAATACTTTACTATAACGAGGATCACTTCATTGTATCCGGTGGATTCTCCAGTTGGTTAGGATATCCTATCGAAAATATCTGCAGGATCAATAGTTTGGATGCATCAATCGACACCAGTTTCCAAAGTATTTTTGCCAGGTATGGGTTGATTCGTCCGTTATTAGCATTACCTGATGGTAAGGTGATAATAGGAGGTTGGGTAATGCTTTCTGCCGATTCAACTGTCACAAGCCTTGTTAGGATAAACCCGGATGGCAGCCTCGATTCTACTTTCAATAACTTTAATGGTCCAGGGCCTAATTCAAGTGTTGTTAAACTATGCCCTACTCCTGATGGAGGCTATCTTGTTGGTGGGTACTTTAAAAGCTACCAGGGTTATCCCCGGGGCAATATTGCCAAAATCGATGCAGATGGATTCCTTGACACCACTGTATTTACAGGTGCAGGCTTTGATACTGTAGGATATAATCCGGCTTATAGTCCAGGTTGTGTGTATGAGATAATACCAGCACAAAACAATAAGTATTATGTGGGGGGCCAGTTTAACCTCTTCAATGGTGAAGAAGTAAAGTCTATTGTCCGTATTTTTGGTGAAACAGGAGATGCTGTTCCTGAAATGGAATCAAACTATATTTATCTTTTCCCAAATCCTGCAAAGGAAATTCTAATAATTAAATCTGATTTTTTCATTCAAGAGATAGAGATATTTAGCTTAAATGGTTGGTTGGTTCGTAATATCCTAATCAATAGCAAACATAGAAGTCTTTGCGTTTCTGACCTTTTCCCAGGCAGTTACATCCTACGGGCTATAGGTAAAGAAAGGGTGTGGGAGGAAAAGTTTGTTGTAATACGATAGACTTATAAATAAAGCATGGCACAATTTACAAACTTGTGCAAACGCAGGGAGGTTTGGCAAGGAACATCCGTGATGAATCGATATTGATTTTGCTATTATGCGTACCCAATTTCTCCATGCTTGATTCCAGGTGTCAGCGGGGCCATTGTGCTTTACCAGCACTATTGCGCATAAAAGAGAAAAAGGTGAATCCGACTGGAATCACCTTCTTACTACTTAACTAACCTAAACCTATGAAAAATTTAACTTACCTGAACAAATCATGATACGCCAGGTATATCAAAAGGTTTGGCAGTCTTGCATTTTGTTAGGATATATGTGATGAACGTACGTTTTTTTTTGATAAACTATCAATTTTTTTTGATGAATGAAACAATTCTGGCATCATGCATTTTTAATGGATTTTGACATGCTTATTGTTTAATAATTCGATACGTGAAGTTGAACATAAATCGATTAATTTATAAAGCACTTATGTTCGTCAACATTTGATCGTTGTTAATAAAATGTCAGTAAATACAGGCCTTTCAGTGAAACCTACTCAGAAATTGGACGTATTAGGAATTGAAAAAACTTAAACAACTTAATTTCAATTTGTGGATACGTTCTGTAAAACATTTCCGTTCTATTGCCGGATTGTTAAACCGAACAAAAACTTTAGGCTATGTTAGAATATACAAAATCTCTTCTACAAAAGGTAAGCTTCGACAGGAACCTGTTTATCAAAGAACTACGCAAATCAGTTAACTGGCTCGATAGCGAAGACAAAAGGAGATTACGATCGTGGAGCCTTACAACCTTTTACCATCTTTATGGTAAAGACATTAATGAAGTATTCCACTCGTAGAGAAGAAATTTGGAGCCCTGTTTATAAACGGGGCTTTTTTTCATCCTTAAATTGGTTCAAAAAATCTAAGGATGAAAATCGTAAAATAAGCTGCTTAATTGAATGGAGATGAAAATTGTCGGTCATATCCAAACCAATACCAATCAGGCTGTTGCGCCTACGGCTTTCCCATGACAGTTTTTATATTTCTTACCTGATCCACAGGGGCATGGTTCATTTCGTCCGACTTTCTTTTCTGTCCTCACTGGTTGAACTTTTTGTCGTGGTTTATTGGGATCACTACCATCACCTTCAGTACGGCTGGTCTGGTATTTATCCATTTCGGAGTGGGCAGGCTGCCTGGCTTCCTGAACTTCGCTGGCATCCTGAATGGGAATATGACCTTTCATTAATATTGCCACCACCTGCTTATTGATTTTTTCAAGCATGGCCTTAAATAGCTCAAACGATTCGAACTTATAAATCAGTAATGGATCTTTTTGTTCATAGGTAGCATTCTGAACCGATTGTTTCAGATCGTCCATTTCGCGCAGGTGTTCTTTCCACGATTCATCGATAGTAGCAAGGATGGTAGTTTTTTCATAGGCTCTCATCAACTCCACACCCTGGCTCTTATAAGCATCCTCAAGATTAGTAACAATATGGTACCTGCGTGTGCCATCGGAAATAGGTACAACAATATTTTTATAAACCTGCGACTGATGCATATAGACATCCTTAATAACCGGGAATGCCTGTTCTGCAATAATTTCGGCCCTCCGTTTATGTGTTTCAATTATATGCTGATAAAGTTTATCGGTAAGTTCATTTTCATTAATCTTTCTGAAATCTTCCTCAGAAATTGAATAATCAACCGATAGTGAGCGCATTAATTCAAGTGTAAAACCTGTGTAATCGGCATCAGGATGAAATTGCTGTACAATACTTTCACATGTATCATACATCATATTGGCAATATCAACACCAACCCTTTCACCATACAAGGCATGGTGACGTTTTTTATAGATCACCTCGCGCTGCGAATTCATAACATCGTCGTATTCAAGCAAACGCTTTCGAATTCCAAAATTGTTTTCCTCAACTTTTTTCTGTGCCCTTTCGATTGAATTCGAGATCATTTTATGCTGGATGACTTCACCTTCTTCGAGCCCCATCCGGTCCATTAATTTTGATATCCTGTCGGATCCGAAGAGTCGCATCAGGTCGTCTTCGAGCGATACAAAAAATTGCGACGACCCAGGATCTCCCTGACGGCCAGAGCGGCCTCGTAACTGCCTGTCGACCCGGCGTGATTCGTGTCGCGCAGTACCAATAATTGCCAAACCTCCTGCTTTTTTTACTTCTATGCTTAGTTTGATATCGGTTCCACGACCTGCCATGTTGGTTGCGATGGTAACAGTTCCGGCTTTACCGGCTTCGGCCACAATGTCAGCCTCGCGCTGGTGTAGTTTAGCATTAAGAACATTGTGTGGTATTTTTGCCCTTTTTAGCATCCGGCTTAAGAGTTCCGATATTTCAACTGATGTTGTACCTACCAGGACCGGCCGTCCATTGTTAACCAGGTCAACAATTTCATCAATTGCGGCATTGTACTTTTCACGTTTGGTTTTATAAACCAGGTCTTCGCGATCGTCGCGGGTAATTGGTCTGTTTGTAGGAATAACAACCACATCAAGTTCATAGATATCCCAAAACTCTCCGGCCTCAGTTTCTGCTGTTCCGGTCATACCTGCCAGTTTGTGGTACATCCTGAAATAATTCTGAAGGGTTATAGTAGCCATGGTCTGTGTAGCAGCTTCGACTTTTACGTTTTCTTTCGCCTCAATTGCCTGATGTAATCCATCAGAATATCGACGTCCTTCCATGATCCGCCCGGTTTGCTCGTCAACAATTTTTACTTTGTTGTCCATTACTACATATTCATCGTCTTTCTCGAACAATGTATAGGCTTTTAGCAACTGGTTAATTGTATGTACCCTTTCGGATTTAACAGCATAATCGCTTAACAGGGTATCCTTTTTCCGAAGTTTATCATTGTCGTTGAGATCTGATTTTTCAATTTCAGCAACCTCCGATCCAATATCAGGAAGGATAAAGAATCTTTCATCTGATAGATCCTTTGAAATTAAATCGATTCCCTTTTCGGTTAGTTCAATTGCGTTATTTTTTTCATCGATTACAAAATAAAGCTCATCGGTAACTTTATGCATGTTTTTCATGTTTTCCTGCATGTAAAAGTTTTCGGTTTTTAGCAGCAGTGTTTTGTTACCATGTTCGCTCAGGTATTTAATAAGGGCTTTATTCTTTGGTAATCCTTTAAATGCCCTGAGTAATTGGAAGCCTCCTTTTTCTTCGTCGTTTTTCGAAATATGGTTTTTTGCCTCGACAAGTAATCCTGTAACCAGTTTTTGCTGGGCGTGTACCAGTTTTACCACTTTTGGTTTCAACTCCTGGAACAATGCTTCTTCTCCTTTGTTGTGGGTAACCGGCCCGGATATAATTAATGGTGTTCGTGCATCATCGATCAGGACTGAATCGACCTCATCGACTATGGCATAATTGTGCTTTCGCTGAACAAGTTCTGATGGGTTGGCTGTCATGTTATCACGCAGGTAATCGAAACCAAACTCGTTATTGGTCCCAAAAGTTATATCAGAATTGTAGGCTTTTCTACGCTCATCGGAGTTGGGTTGGTGTTTATCGATACAATCGACACTTAAACCGTGAAATTCATACAATGGCCCCATCCACTCCGAGTCGCGTTTTGCAAGATAGTCGTTAACTGTAACTACATGAACCCCCCGGCCTGTAAGAGCATTCAAAAATACGGGTAAAGTAGCAACAAGGGTTTTTCCTTCTCCTGTAGCCATCTCGGCAATTTTTCCCTGGTGAAGGACCATTCCTCCAATCAACTGCACGTCATAATGCACCATATCCCAGGTGATTTCATTTCCTCCGGCAAGCCACTTGCTATAATAGTGTGCTTTATCTCCCTGAATCTCGATACTATTCCGTGTAGCAGCAAGGTTTTTGTCGAATTCAGTTGCCGTAACTTCAAGATAATCACAGTCGTTAAACCGCCGGGCTGTTTCTTTAATAATGGCATAAGCCTCCGGGAGAATCTGGTCCAATACATCTTCAATTTTTGTGTCAATGGACTTTTCAATGCCATCGATTTCATTGTAAATATTCTCACGCTTATCAATATCAAGTTTTTCAACTTCTTCTTTAAGGCGTGCAATTTCATTGTAATCTTCAGTTATATAATCCGAGATAACCTCTTTCAGAGCTTTGCTTTTTTGTCGGAGTTCATCGTTCGAAACATTTTTTAGCTTATCGAATTCCGAATTAATTTGATCTACACGTGGATTAATTGATTTAATATCCCTTTCTGATTTAGAACCGAAGAATTTATTTAGTGTCTTTGTTACAAGGTTCATATTCAATGCTTTTATAATTTATATATGAGGTGTTGCAAAAGTAGCACTTTTTACAATAATCGAACCTTTGATCAAAAGCTGAAATATTGGCAGAAAACAATATGTTGATTCTTTTTTTAGGTTTTAAAATCATCCATGTTCGCACAAAATTGAACCTGTGCCTGAAATCGATTTTAGCTTAGTTAATAAAAAGCAGTTAACTTTGCCTAAAAATATGTAGTTATGGCTATTGGAGGTTTTTTTAGATTACCCAAACACAAGCAATTTGATTTTCGACCACGCTATTATGATGCAGATAAAGAAGAATTTGAAGAAAGGGTAAAACGCGCAAAACAGGAAGCAAAAGGATATTCAGATGGAGAATATATACCGAATATTAAAGGTAAAATGAGGCAACATCTGATTGATCATAAGAAATCCCAGTCGCCATATGCCCGGATCAGAAGAATTATTATTGCAGTATCAATTATACTTCTTTTTATCTTGTTTTATTATCTGATAACTTTCTTCGATATTTTAATCATTTCAAGGTGATCTGTTTAGGATTATTGGAATGTTGGATCTAATGCATCATAGATACTAAATAATAGTACAGAGTTATTTCATATATAAACCATGCCAGATATAATAAACTTATTGCCCGATTCGGTTGCGAACCAAATTGCTGCCGGCGAAGTAATCCAACGCCCGGCTTCGGTAGTTAAGGAGTTAATCGAAAATGCTGTTGATGCAGGAAGTACATCAATTACAGTAAATTTAACCGATGCAGGCAAAACATTAATTCAGGTTGTTGATAACGGGTATGGGATGTCGGAAACCGATGCAAGGATGGCTTTCGAACGTCATGCGACATCGAAGATTGATAAGGCTGAGGATTTATTTGCTATTCGTACAATGGGTTTCAGAGGCGAAGCACTGGCATCGATTGCAGCAATTGCCCAGGTAAGTTTAAAAACACGGCAACCTGACAATGAGCTTGGAACCGAGCTAGTTATTGCAGGTACCGATGTGAAAAGTCAGGAAAATGTTCATTGCTCTCCCGGCAGTAATTTTCAGGTGAAGAACTTATTTTTTAACATCCCGGTGCGACGAAAATTTTTAAAATCAAACACCACCGAACTAAAACACATCATCAACGAGTTTCAGCGAGTTGTTCTTACCCGGCCCGAAATATCTTTTATCCTTACTCACAACAACAGCGAAATCTATAACCTGCCTGTAGAAAATCACACGAAAAGAATAGCCCGCCTTTTCAGGAAGATCCTTGCACAAAGTCTAATAAAAATCGATACCAAAACCAGTATCATCAAAATTTCGGGATATATCGGAAAACCTGAATCGGCAAGAAAAAATTCAGGCGAGCAATTTTTCTTTGTTAATAACCGCTATATGAGGCATCCATACTTTTATAAAGCAGTGAGTATGGCCTACGATAAACTATTACCACACGACACTTTCCCTTCGTTTTTTATTTATTTTGATATCGACCCTGAAGCTATTGATGTAAACATTCATCCGACTAAAACCGAAATCAAATTCGAAGATGAAGCTAACATTTGGAAAATCATAAATATTGCAGTTAAAGAATCGCTCGGTAAATTCAATGTAACACCTTCAATCGATTTCGATACAAAACATCGTATTAATATTCCGGTATTGAGAAAAGATACTGAAATCAGGCCACCGGAAGTTAAAGTTGATCCTACTTTTAATCCCTTCGAGAAAGATCATAAAAAGCAATCACCTTCAAATCAAAAAGACAGCAAAGCAGAAACTGGAGATAGCCTCGAAAACTGGGACAAACTTTATGAAGGATTCGAGAAGCAAAAGGATGAGCCAAAGATTGTATTTCAAAGCGAACTTGATAATACATTGAACCACACTGAAGACAAGGTGAAGGTTGAGGCTGTATCCTTTCAGCTCAAGAACAAATATATTCTCACATCTGTTAAATCCGGATTGATGGTAATTGATCAGAAACGGGCACACGAAAGAATCCTGTTTGAGCGCTTCAGGTATCAGCTCGAAAACAGGAAAGGTATTTCGCAAAAAAGCCTTTTTCCTGAACCACTTACGCTGGAAGCAGGTCAGGCAGTACTGTTAGATGAAATAAATCCGACTCTTACTGACCTGGGCTTTGAGATTCAAAAAACAGGGAATTGTAATTACGAAATCCATGCATGCCCTGCCGATGCCAAAATGCAACATGTTTGTGAAATGATTGAAAAGATTCTTGAACTGTACCAGGAAAGTGAGTCTGAACTAAAAATTGAAAACCATGATAAAATTGCCCTTGCCATGGCAAAAACTTCATCAATTGGACCAGAAAAAAAACTATCGATTGATGAGATGCAGGAACTTGTTGATAGCCTGTTTGCCTGTAAGTTACCGAATTACACACCTGATGGCAAAAGCGTTTTATCAATAATCAGTATCGATAATATTGATGCCCTTTTTTAATTAACCTTGATGTAATTTTATTTTTTATTACACGTTTATCGAAACCGGAGAAACAAACTTATGAGAAACAGAATATCAGGAATATTTGGAACAACACCGCCTGTAGTTAAAAACCTATTGATTATCAATCTTCTATTTTTTGTAGCCTATTCGATTATTGGTAACCGCTTCGATGGAAGGGACCTGAATGATATACTTGGGCTTCATTATCTTGGTGCAGAGAATTTTAAGCCGGTACAGTTTCTTACATATATGTTTCTTCATGCCGATTTCGGACATCTTTTCTTCAATATGTTTGGCCTATGGATGTTTGGCAAAACCCTCGAAAGTGTTTGGGGGCCCAAACGGTTCCTGATTTTTTATTTCGTGACAGGTATTGGTGCGGCATTAATACAGATGATTGCCCTCAAGTATGAATTTTCACCAGTCCTTGAGGCAATCGATTCATTTCTAAGTAATCCTGAATTGGCATCATTAAATGAGTTTTTTACTTCTGGTTATTTTTACGATATCAATGATGATTTCAAGATATTTGAGAAAAGGTTTAATAGCCTGTATATAACAAATCCTGGCGAAGCAATTATACTTGCTGAAGATTATGTAGCACAATATAGAGTTGATTTCCTTAACCTTTATACAATGGTTGGCGCATCGGGGGCGGTATTTGGAATATTACTTGGTTTTGGAATACTTTTCCCCAATACGCAGTTGTATATAATTCCGTTTCCTTTTCCGATTAAAGCAAAATGGATTGTTATGGCTTATGGGGCTTTCGAACTTTACAGCGTCTGGAATACTCAGCCTGGCGACAATGTAGCGCATCTTGCACATCTTGGCGGAATGATTTTTGGATTCGTTTTGATTAAAATCTGGCAGAAAAAACGTTCAAATTTCTTTTAACCTACCTTATACATAAAAACGTAACTGGCACATATTCTATCTTTTATGTATTCTTCCTAAAAGGAATAAGCCCGCTTGTAGGAGGACTGATTAATTCATGTGTTTATTTTTGTTCTGCACGAGGTGTCAAAGCCAGCCGCTGTATATTAATACTGCAAAGGCTTTGCAACAAAGGGCAGG
>CAYLZH010000171.1:714-11280 GCA_964388245.1 uncultured Bacteroidales bacterium | reverse complement strand
GCAGGTTAATTTTTAATGGCAGGTGAGGATGGTCAATTTCACTGTTCAAATCTGCATTTTGAATGTATGTAAATTGAAGAACAAGGAATTAGATATAAAGGAATTTATTGATTCGGAGGATGAAATAAATGTGATGGGTGCACGGGTGCACAACCTGCAAAACATCGATGTTACTATTCCCCGAAACAAGCTCACCGTTATTACCGGTTTAAGTGGTAGTGGGAAATCATCGCTGGCTTTCGATACCATTTATGCCGAAGGGCAACGACGCTACATCGAAACATTTTCGGCTTATGCCAGGCAATTTCTTGGAGGTATGGAACGCCCAGATGTAGACAAGATCACGGGCCTGAGCCCGGTAATTTCAATAGAGCAAAAAACTACCAATAAAAACCCCCGTTCGACGGTGGGAACGATTACTGAAATTTACGATTTCCTTCGTCTGCTATTTGCCAGGGCATCCGATGCCTTTTCTTATGAAACAGGTGAGAAAATGGTCCGTTATACCGATGAGCAGATCATTTCCCTGATTAATGAAAATTTCAGTAACAAACGAACACTGATCCTTGCTCCAATGGTAAAGGGACGTAAAGGACACTATCGCGAGTTGTTCGAGCAGATCAGAAAAAAAGGATTCATTCAGGCAAGGATTAACGGCGAAATTGTTGAGCTAAAGCCCGGCATGAAACTCGACCGGTACAAAACTCACAACATCGAAATTATAATTGACAAACTTCAAATCAGCAGTAATGATGTAAAGCGTTTAAAATCGTCGATACAACTTGCCATGAAGCACGGAAAGGGTGTTTGCATGATCCTCGAAAAAGGCAGGAACACACCTCGCTATTACAGCCGTATGTTAATGTGTCCAACCACTGGTATTTCGTACAACGAGCCTGCCCCACACACTTTCTCGTTTAATTCGCCTGCCGGTGCCTGCCGCCACTGCAATGGTCTTGGTAAGGTAAACGAGATGGATATCAATAAGATTATTCCTGATCCCAAATTAAGTATTCGCGATGGTGGCATTGCGCCATTGGGAAAATACCGGAGTATGTTTATTTTTTGGCAATTGGAAGCTATTGCCGATAAGTATAAATTTTCACTGAACGATCCCATTGAGGATATTCCGGAAGATGCCCTGTCAACAATACTTAATGGATCGGACGATACTTTTATTCTGAAGAACACACCCCTTGGAACTGCCTCGAATTATTTCCTGAGTTTTGAGGGAATTGCCAATTACATTGCCACCCACAGTAATAACAACGACGAAAACGGATCGAACGATAAGGCAAAAAAGAAATGGGCCGGTCGTTTCATTAAGAAAATTCCCTGTCTTGAGTGCAACGGGCTACGCTTACACAAGGAAGCACTTCAGTTTAAAGTTGCCGGAAAAAACATTGCCCAAATTGCACAGCTTGATATTAAAGACCTGGTTGAATTTTTTCATGATATCGAATTAAAATTATCAGAAAAACAAAAAAAGATATCAGTTGAAATTCTTAAAGAAATAAGGGCACGTATAGGATTTCTAATAGATGTGGGCCTTGATTATCTTACGCTTGACAGGTCGGCACGTACCTTGTCAGGGGGTGAAAGCCAACGTATAAGGCTTGCCACCCAAATTGGATCGCAGCTTGTAAATGTACTTTACATACTTGATGAACCGAGTATTGGGCTACACCAACGCGACAACCTCAGGCTTATCAATTCGTTACATAAGCTTCGCGATACGGGAAACTCCATCATTGTTGTTGAGCATGATAAAGAAATGATTATGGCGGCTGATCATATTGTCGATATGGGGCCTCATGCAGGCCGCAACGGTGGTGAGGTAGTAGCCGAGGGCGAAATCGAATCGATCTTATCGAAGAAAACATTAACCTCGCTTTATCTGAACAAGCAAAAGCAGATCGATATTCCTGAGGAACGTCGTAATGGCAAGGCAAAACATATCATACTAAAAGGAGCCAGGGGAAACAATTTAAAAAATGTTACGGCTAAATTCCCTCTCGGAAAGTTTATTTGTGTTACGGGCGTTTCTGGCAGTGGCAAATCAAGTTTGATCAATGAAACCCTCCACCCTATTCTGAGTCAGAAATTTTACAAATCGCATAAACCCCCTTTGGATTTTAAATCGATTTCGGGATTGGAGCTTATTGATAAAGTGATTGAGGTGGACCAGTCGCCCCTGGGTCGCACACCACGATCGAATCCGGCCACGTATACTAATGTTTTTGGTGATATCAGGAAGTTATTTGAGTTATTGCCCGAGTCAAAAATCAGGGCATACAAAGCAGGGCGCTTTTCATTTAATGTTAAAGGGGGGCGATGTGAGACCTGCCGTGGTGCCGGGGTAAAAACCATCGAAATGAATTTCCTGCCCGATGTATATGTTCATTGCGACGAATGCAACGGAAAACGCTACAACCGTGAAACCCTCGAGGTAAGATACAAGGGAAAATCCATATCCGATGTGTTGGACATGACCATTAATCAGGCCTATGAGTTTTTCGAAAACATCCCGAATATCAGACAAAAATTAAAAACGCTGCGTGATGTTGGGGTTGGGTACTTGCATTTGGGGCAGCCCAGCACTACATTGTCTGGTGGTGAATCGCAGCGGATTAAATTATCGGCAGAATTAGCCAAACGCGATACCGGAAAAACCATGTACATCTTAGATGAACCGACTACCGGTCTGCATTTCGAAGACATCAGAGTATTGCTTGAAGTACTTAACAGGCTGGTTGAAAAAGGAAATACTGTGATTGTAATAGAACACAATATGGATGTAATTAAGGTGGCCGACCATATTATTGACATTGGCAAAGAAGGAGGTAAAAACGGAGGATATATTATTGCCGAAGGTACTCCTGAGGAAGTAGCTGAGAATCCTGATAGCTACACAGGACAGTATTTAAAGGAGGAGTTGAAACCAGTATCAACCCCTGCTGAATAATCAATAAATTAGCTTATTAATGATCCATTTTTGAATTGCTTCTCTGGCTCGATAAACGAGAGCTCTCCATCAATATTCGAAGCCATAAGGATCATACCCTGAGATTCAATTCCTTTGATTTTACGTGGCGCAAGGTTTACCAGGATGGTTACCTGCTTTCCTGTAACATCTTCAGGCTGATAAAATTCGGCAATGCCAGATACGACCGTCCTTTTGTCAATTCCGGTATCGATGAGCAATTTCAGAAGTTTTTTAGTTTTAGGAACTTTTTCTGCTTCCAGAACCGTACCAAGGCGAATATCCATTTTGGTAAAATCATCAAAGCTGATATTTTCTTTTTGAGGCTCGGCTTCGGCATTGGCAAGTTCGTTGGCCTTTTTGGAATCCAATAATTTTTGAACCTGCGCTTCGACTACCTTATCGTCTATTTTCTCAAATAGCAATGACGTTTTATTTATCTTGTGACCTGGATTTATCAAGTCGGATGATCCAATCAAATCCCAATTGTATTTTTCAATATTCAGGAATTGAAGTAATTTATCTGAAGTAAATGGCAGGAAAGGCTCCATCAATCCGGCCAAGTTTGCAGTAATTTGCAATGATACATACATGATTTCCTTTACACGCTCCTCATCAGATTTTATTAACTTCCAGGGTTCGGTATCGGCAAGGTATTTATTTCCAAGACGTGCAAGTGCCATGGCTTCTTTTAACGCTTCGCGAAAACGGAAATTTTCGAGGGACTGTTCAACACGCTCTTTCATGCCTGAAATCTGTGCCAGGATGTCAATGTCGTCTTGCTTTAATTCACCGATTTCAGGAACAATACCCTTGTAATATTTGTGTGTTAGGACCAGGCTGCGGTTTACAAAATTCCCAAGAATCGCAACTAATTCGTTGTTGTTACGGGCCTGAAAATCTTTCCAGGTAAAATCGTTGTCTTTTGTTTCGGGAGCATTGGCCGTAAGAACATAACGCAACACATCCTGTTTGCCGTGAAATTCTTCGAGATATTCGTGCAGCCAGACTGCCCAATTCCGGGAAGTAGATATCTTATCACCTTCAAGGTTTAGAAATTCGTTCGCGGGAACATTATCGGGAAGGTTATATGTCCCTTCAGCTTTGAGCATGGCCGGAAAAATAATGCAATGAAAAACTATATTATCCTTTCCAATAAAATGAATCAGGCGGGTATCAGGATCTTTCCAGTATTTTTCCCATTCTTTACTAAATTCCTTAGTAGCTGATATGTATCCAATGGGTGCATCGAACCAAACATAAAGTACTTTACCATCAGTTCCCTCAACAGGTACCGGAACACCCCAATCCAAATCGCGTGTAACAGCACGGGGCTCAAGGCCAATATCCTTTATCCATGATTTACATTGGCCATAAACATTACTCTTCCATTCCTTATGATCATCTAATATCCATTTTTCAAGAAAACCGGAATACTTGTCCAGAGGCAGATACCAATGCTTAGTTTCCTTAAGTACAGGGATATTTCCGGTTATTGCCGATTTCGGATTAATCAGATCCATCGCACTCAGGGATGTGCCGCATTTTTCGCATTGATCGCCATAAGCTCCTTCGTTGTGGCAATGGGGGCAGGTACCTGTTACATAGCGGTCGGCTAAAAATTGGTTGGCCTCGGCATCGTATAATTGTTCCGAAGATTTTACAACAAACTCATTATTGTCATACAATTTCCGGAAAAATTCCGAAGCAGTTTCATGATGTATCTTTGTACTGGTTCTGGAATATGTATCGAAAGAAATACCAAAATCGGCAAACGATTTCTTTATAATCCCGTGATACTTGTCAACAATTTGCTGAGGAGTAACACTTTCATTCCTGGCCTTTAGCGTAATAGGAACACCATGCTCATCGGAGCCACACACCCACATCACATCTTTCCCTTTCAGGCGAAGGTAGCGGACATAAATATCGGCAGGTACATACACACCAGCCAGATGTCCAATGTGAATTGGGCCATTTGCATAAGGCAAAGCACAGGTAATCAGGTGTCTTTTAAATTCTTTCATCAGTAAATTTTGTTATCCGGTTTGGACGGCTAAAATAAGGATAAATCGTGAATGTTATAAGCGAAGGTTTCATTCCTGGCGAAAACCCCACCTGCCAGGTATATCGTTGCTAAAACCTACTGATATTTTATATAAAAAAAAAACTCCGGCATCATTAACAGAAGCCGGAATTTGTTGTATCTCATTTTATCTGCTGAGTCTAGTTTCCTCCACCGTTGCCATTTCCGCCTCCATTTCCGTTTCCGGAATTTCCACTTCCGTTTCCGTTGCCATTTCCGGAATTGCCATTGCCACCGGAGTTTCCACTTCCGGTTCCTGTGCCTGGACCAGTACCATTACAAGAACCGTTATTTCCATTACTGGTTCCTGTTCCACTGCAGTTCCCATTATTACCAGAACCGTTGTTTCCGTTACCAGAGCCTGTGCCGTTGCAATTACCATTATTTCCATTTCCGCTATTACCTGTTCCCGTTCCATTGCAAGTACCGTTTCCACCATTTCCATTTCCACCCATAGGAGTGTTGGCTATAATGTCAGCATAAATCGCCGGATCAAGTTGCTGTGGAACATATACTACCCCATTTTGGTCTAACATTTTTACAAATGCGACCAGATGTCGTTTCGATCCTTTTAATAAATTATTGTAAACCATTAAAAGATTAGCATTTGTGGTTTGGGATATGTGTTCTTCAAGATCAAGAATGTCGACTTCCTCAATAAGTGCCCCAGTTTGAAGTGCTGCAATATCTGAAACAGAACCTTGTAATTCCAGGGCATCATAAAGACTTTGCAGAGCTGGATCGGAATACAAACCAGGTGTATTTATTGCTGGATCAGGAATCCCATAGTAATCGAGTAATGCCAAAACTGCATCGGTATGTCTTTGTTCGCTTTGGGCAATTTTATTAAAAATATTAAATCCATATATCCCATAGAATAAAGTATATACATCATGAGCAAGTTTTTCTTCTTCCCTCATCCAAATCAGACCTGTAATTTCATCAGCAGTTAGATTTGCAGTAGGTACAAAATTGGATGATGTACTTTTCAGGCTTAATCCGTCTGTGGTAGTTACATGTTCAACAATAATGTTGCTGTCGGGTGAGACTGAAGCAACTTCATCTTTTGTGCAACTGGATAATCCTATGATTAGGCTTAGGATTACCATTGAGTTAATAATTCTTCCTGTTTTCATTTTCTTCTTGTTTTAATTTAACTGAATATGTTTTATCTGTTGAAACGACAGACTCCTTTTCCTTGTCCATTCCCTTGTCCTCTGCCGTTTCTTTTTCCTTTACTTCGTTGCATGCGATTGGTTTTCGAGCAATTTTCATCGTAATATTTTTGTTGTTCAGGTGTTAAAATTGCTTTCACATCGTTTTTATGATTACTTAATTTAGTTGTCATTTTTTTATCAATGGCATTTTTTTGCTCATCAGAGCGGGTATTTCTCTTCTCTTGCCGAAGAAGTTCCATTTCTTGTTGATGGGACTCTTTTAACTCAGATATTTTTTGCTTCTGTTTAGTTGTTATCCCTGGAATAGACTGACAATTGTTTAGATTATTTTGCACGGTACAAATTCTATTTCCTCTACGTTGTGCAAAGAGATCGTTACTCTCAAAAGGGAGTAAGTACATTATGCAGGTTAATGAGGTAATCATAAAAAGTCTTGTAGATAATTTCATTTTAATAGATTTTATTTTTATTGGTTATCAGGTGTTTTATTTTCGTGCTTTTCTTTCCATTTTCTACCAAATCCTCTCAGCCCTTGTCTATTGGGCATGCGAACATCAGCTTGCTCATTCAGCAGGGAATTAAAAATATCATGCAGTTTTTGTTCCTGTTCCGGATCACAGTTTCTTTTCATGTCCAGAAAGTAATTTATCGTTAATTCTTTTAGCTGTTTATGCAAGACTCCAATATTTCCGGAAATTCTATCAAGGGCCAGCGAGTCTGGATTTTCAGAAATTAGTTCATCAATCATCTCTTTCCTGTGTTTGTCCATCAGGCCACTTATCTTTCCTGCATCAATTTTATATTGATGAAACAAATCCCTGAAAATGTAGGTTTGTTCCTGGTCGAGATTAAGCTTATGATTAAAAAATTGCCCCCGGGGCATATTGTCAACATCGTCAGATTCCTCCTGTTGTGCAGGTTTGGCAAATTCATCATTTTTCAGATGCCACACGATCCCAACAATTGTTGATATATTGGTAACGAGCAAAAGAACAATACCAAGAACTAATATCCTATTTATGTTTATCTTACTCATATTAAAACAGTTTTTCGCTCATTAAAAATGACTCGATAGGTTCCTGATCCAGGTCGTTCCAATATAATTCATCACTGGTGATCGGATTTTTAGCAGGCATGTCATTTTTAGTCAGTAAATCGATAATCAGGCTTCCTGCAAATAACCCTATGGCAACAACAGCCGCATAACTAAACGATTGCAAAAAATAATGACTGATTTTGGGCTTATCATTTCTTTGTTGATCCTTCCCGATTCTTTTCTCTATGTTTTCAAAAAATGAATCAGACATATCAATATACTTTTGCTCATCGATTATCTGAAACGAAAGCTGCAATTCGGCCATAAAACCTGCACACGAACTGCATTTAGCAATGTGATTTCTAATTTGTACTTTGGTACCGTCATTAAGTCTATTCTCGATAAAAGCAATAAAATCGTTTTGTATGGTTTCGCAAGTTTTCATTTTTCTTAATTTATGACACATGCTTTCGTAAAAACTTGTGCTATGACTTTAAATTTCTATAACATTCCAATAATTTCTGTTGAAGGTTTTTCTTGGCCCTGAACAATAAACTCTCAACAGATGATAGCGAAAGCCCCATGATGTCAGCCACTTCCTTGTACGATTTATCATCAAATTTATTCAGGATAAAAGCCGATCTTTGATTTTCCGGTAGAGAATCAATGGCAATTTCGAGGCGTCTCTTCCGCTCATTTCTCTCCAGTTGAAAATCACTGTTATAATTTTGGCCGGTTGGTATTTTTAAAATCGGATTATCCTGGCTCTGATCTGAAAAAGTAAAAACAGGTTTTTTATTATCCCTGATATAATTAAGTGATTTATTTACTGCAATTCTATAAATCCATGTAGTTAGTTTAGCATCCGATCTGAATGTATCGATTTTATTATATATCTCAATAAAAACCTCCTGTGCCAAATCCTGCGCATCATCCCGATTATGCAAATATCCCAGGCAAATATTAAGTACCATCTTTTGATACACACTAACAAGCTGTTTAAAAGCCATATGATTGCGACTTTTTAATTGTTGTATAAAATCTGGTTTATCCATTAATGAGCAAGAGATCATCTTTTTGCACAATTTATGACACATGAATGTATAAAAACTTGCGGGAAGGTATTTATTTTTGGATCTAATAATTTGTGTAAATTTACTTCACTAATTAATAACTATTTCTAACATCGATCATATGGTGCCTCAGGTGATGCTTTTGGCGAAAGTGTTTTTATTACAGACACATTCGCTATTGTGGGTGCCAGGAACAACGGGACAGGTGCTGCTTACATTTTTCACAAGAATGCAATCACTGGTGTTTGGCAACAACAGCAAATTTTATTTCCTGTCGCAGGACAGGTTGCTGATGAATTTGGCAATGCCGTTATCATACAAGGCAACTCCGTATTTATAAGTGCACCAAAAAACGATGAGAACGGAACCAATTCTGGTGCTGTTTATGTCTTCGATTTCAATGCTTCCACGCAATTATGGGAGGAATCGCAAAAGCTTATGGCATCGAATGGAAACAATAATGATGAATTTGGAACCAGTCTTTCGGTCTCTGATGATTTCCTTTTTATCGGAGCGGCCAAAAACGATACACTCGGCAACAACAGCGGGCTTGTTTATATTTTTAGATACAATATACCAACACAAACATGGAAAGAGTATCAAAGAATAGCACCCTCGGATGGAGGAATAGCTGATGAATTTGGCTGGACTCTTTCAGTTGACGGAGACAAAGCAGTAATTGGTGCTCCTGTAAATTCCAGCGATGGAGCTTGTTATTTTTATGCCTACATGAGTCCCGGAACATGGATGCAAATGCAGAAAATTGAGGCAAGCGATGGATACTCTGGTGATAAATTTGGATGTTCAGTTGGCTTATCAGATAACAATCTTATAGTTGGTGCTTACAAGGAAGATGCTAATGGAGCAAGTAGTGGTGCTGCATATCGATATTCCTTCTCTATGGGCAGTTTTTCTAACGAACAAAAGATACTGGCCAGTGATGGTAGCGAAGGCGATGAATTTGGGGGATCCGTTGCTATGTATGATGAAACATTACTTATTGGTGCCGCAAAAAATGACGATCTCGGGAATAGTAGTGGATCTGCTTATTTAATAGAAAATTTGACAGTTAGCACACAATTGGTTGAAGTATCTGACATTAAACTCGTACCAAACCCATGCTCTAACTATCTCCAAATCCACCTTCCTTACCATTATACATGTGGCACGATTGAAATTTTCAATTTAAGCGGAAATCTATTACTGATGGATAAAATTCATTCTGGTAAAAATCTAATAGATGTGAGTACTTACCATCTGGCATTTACTACATATTTATTATGAATCAGGAAAGGAGGTACTTCAATAAATTAGTTGTACAATAATCAGTTGTTAAATTTTCCCTCACGAATAAAAGCAACGGCATTCTTCATTTCCCTATACAGAATCTTATCTTCTTCAACAAAAGGTATTACCTCTCGGAACTGCTTTACAAAATCGGCCAGATAAGGTGAAGTTTGTTTTGGTTTACGAAACTCTAAAGCTTGTGTCCCAACAAATAATTCGATGGCTAAAATACGGTCGACATTATAGGCAACACGCAAGACTTTTGTAGCAGCATTTGCCCCCATACTCACATGATCTTCCTGTTCGTTTGAGGAGGTTATGGAATCTATTGAAGAGGGTGAACACAATTGCTTGTTCTGGCTCACAATAGAAGCTGCCGAATATTGTGGTATCATAAAACCTGAGTTTAGGCCTGGATTTGCGACGAGGAATTCAGGCAAGCCACGTTGTCCTGAAATAAGCCGGTAAACCCGGCGCTCAGAAATATTTCCCAGCTCGGCCAAAGCGACTGCCAGAAAATCGAATGCAAAGGCCAACGGTTCGCCATGGAAATTCCCACCTGATACAATCATGTCCTCATCGGGAAAAACAGTGGGGTTATCGGTAACTGAATTGATTTCGGTCAGGACTACCGATGCCACATAGTTTATGGTGTCTTTGGCTGCACCATGAACTTGTGGGATACACCGGAATGAATATGGATCCTGCACATGCTCTTTTGGCTGATCGATCAGTTCGCTGCCCTGGAGCAATCGTCGGATATTTTTTGCCGTTTCCATTTGTCCCTGATGAGGACGAACCTTATGAATTTCGGCACAAAAAGGATCGATCCTGCCATCATAAGCTTCCAGCGAAATGGCCCCCGAAATATCAGCCAGCTTTGATAGTTTGAAGGCTTTCAGAACAGCCAATGCACCATGGGA
>CAYLZH010000171.1:0-704 GCA_964388245.1 uncultured Bacteroidales bacterium | reverse complement strand
TGTGTACCATTTAAAAGGGCCAGTCCTTCTTTGGCCTGAAGTTCGATTGGCTCCCAAGCAAATTGTTTAAGAAGGTCAATTGCCCATATTCGTTCTCCCTTATAAACTACTTCACCTTCGCCAAGCATAGGCAGGCACAGGTGAGCTAATGGAGCCAGGTCGCCCGATGCCCCCAACGATCCTAACTCATAAACAATGGGATAAATATCTTCATTATAAAAATCGATTAAACGCTGGACGGTTTGAACCTGGACTCCGGAATACCCCAAAGCTAAAGCATGGACTTTGAACAAGAGCATGAGTTTAACAACTTGTGGTTCCACCTTCTCCCCCATTCCACAAGCATGTGACATTACCAGGTTTTTTTGCAACTGCGACAAATCTTTTTTCGATATCGATTTCTTATACAATGACCCAAAACCAGTATTAATCCCATAGATTGGTTTATCCTGCGAGGCAATTTTCTCATCGAGATAAGTGCGACATTTTTGAATCAACTCAATTGACTCATCAGAAAGAACCAATTTTGGTCCGCCAATTAATATTTGGTCGATTGTTTCCCAGTTGAGGGGTTCGGGGCTTATGTAGTGGGTTTTCATATTAAATTAGTTAAATAGTTCAGTCCTAAAATTATAAGACTTTGCTGGTAAGAGTTCTGAGTTGGAAAGTTGAATAATTGAAACAATGTTGTCTTTATTAAAATT
>CAYLZH010000170.1:0-11356 GCA_964388245.1 uncultured Bacteroidales bacterium | reverse complement strand
AGCGAGGTTATAAAATATGATACAGCCTGGGTAACCGAACTAAAAATTCCTTATTCTGCCCTTCGAATTCCTAAACAAGAAGAACAGGAGTGGGGAGTTAATTTCTGGAGACAAATACGAAGGATTCGTGAAATATCAACCTGGAATTATGTAGATAAAACAAAGGGCGAACATACAAGTCAGGAAGGAAATCTATATAATATTTCGAATGTTGAATCGCCTTTACGGCTTGCATTTTACCCTTATATGTCGGCATACATGAGTTTCGAGCCCGGCGAATCAAAGCCTTCCTATCCATATAATTTTGGAGGTGACCTAAAGTATGGGATAAATGAAAGTTTTACAGTTGATATGACATTAATCCCGGATTTTGGACAGGTTGAGTCGGATAACATAATTCTGAACCTGTCGCCTTACGAGGTAAAGTACGACGAGAATCGTCAGTTTTTTACTGAAGGGACTGAGCTTTTCAATAAAGCCGGTTTATTTTATTCGAGAAGGATTGGAAAAACGCCATCAGGATATAATAATTTAGAGGATGAAATTATTGATGGTGATGAAATAATTAAAAATCCTTCTGAAGCAAATCTAATAAATGCTACCAAAATTTCGGGACGAACAAAATCTGATCTGGGTCTTGGTTTCTTTAATGCCATGACAGCCAGTACATATGCTAAAATCAGAAATACTGAAAATGAGGAATATAAAATTAAGACAGGTGCTTTTACAAATTACAATATACTTGTGATAGATCAGGCATTTCGAAAAAATTCTTATTTCAATCTGATTAATACTAATATGACTGAAGCCGGAACAGGAAAAACAGCCAATGTTCCCGGGGCCGATTTTGTTATAATGGATAAAAATAACCGGCATGGAATAAAGGGAACTACAGCAATTAGCATGATCAGGGACTCGGCAGGCGCTAACTTTGACTACGGGCAAAAAGCAGATATCAGATTCGGACGTTTAAATGGAAATTTTATATGGTCGTATAGTTACGAGTTTATGACCAATGACTATAATCCCAACAATATGGGATATCTTGCACATAATAACGAGATTGAAAATTCGATATTTTTTCGATACGCAGAGTTTGAACCCCGATGGCGGTTGCTAAACTGGAATGTAGAATTAGAGCTGGAACATGAGAAAATGTATGCTCCACGAAAATTTTCGAGCCTGGCAATTTCTTCTGGCATTCACGGAACTTTTAAGAATTACCTGAGCGTTGGTATTAATAGTACTTTACTTCCATCCGGACATCATGACTACTACGAAACACGTGTTGAAGGCCGCTACCTGAAAAATCCATCGCTTTTCGATTTTAATGGATGGATATCGTCTGATTACAGAAAAAAGCTTGCCCTGGACGTACGCAGTGGTTTCTTTTCAACTGTTGAACAACAAAAAGGTTTCTTTATTACCATATCACCCAGGATCAGGTTCAGTAATAAGTTTTTTATAGTTTACCGTTGGAGTTACGACATGAAAAATGCTGAAGAGGGTTACATCGATGCCTTTAGTAATGATTCAATTGTATTTGGACAACGCAATATCCGGACAATCACAAATAAAATCATTGGAAATTATGTTTTTTCAAACAAAGCAGCCCTGAGCTTTAAATTTAACCACTATTGGTCGAGAGTAGATTATACTGATTATTTTTTGTTAAGCCAAAATGGTTTGTTAGCCGAATATTCACAGTATACCGAAAATGAAGACTTGAATTTTAATGTCTTTTCAATCGATCTGGTTTATTCATGGAATTTTGCCCCCGGTAGTTTTATTAATATTGTATGGAAAAATTACATCGCACCCGATTCAACAAACGATCTGAAACATAACTATTTTCAAAACCTTCGCTCAACTTTAAATTCAGAGCAATCGAATAATATTTCGATTAAACTTATTTATTACCTGGATTATCAGTATCTGGTAAAAAAATAATCTATATAAATTAAAATCAGGTATTTGCCGATTGATTAGTTTATTCCAATCACCTTTAGCACGTCGTTAACTGTTTTGGCCGACTTTATTTCTTCGTTAATTATTGTATTATCTTTTGTCGATAGCGAGATAAATTGTAAAAGCATCAATTCAATTTCTTTTCCGATTTTCTCTTTCTTCTCAAAACTGATTTCGTTATCGTATTTGTTTTTCAGTTCATTATAGGCCCATTTACCCTTCTTATACATTTTCTTGTACTGATTACGGCCTTCATAATTATAAATGAATTCGTCGTAATTGCTAAGGAGCAAATCGTTTTGAGCTTTAAAGAGGTCATATTTGGCGCGGAATTCATCAATTTTCTGTACGATCTTATTGCTTAGTGTCATTTTTGGAGCATGGTATCCGTTTTGTCTGTACGATTTCTCATCAGCAATTAAAGGAATTATATATGTTTTATAAAGAACAGGAAAATTGATCTTAAATTCCTGTACTAATGTAGCGTACTCGTTATTCATTTTGGTATTCTCTTCCTTAAGTTGCGGAAATGCCTCCTGTAATGTTTTCAGTTTAGTAAGGATGAACTCGCCGGTTTTTAATTTCTTTTCAATGAATCCTTCGTTGTTATACTCTTTGATTTTCGTTTTCTCTTCCTTAATCTCAGTATTGTAAACTTCAGAAAAGTCAATTTGGTACATATTCTCAACCTGAGACAAATTTCCCTCAATTTCAGAAAATTGCATGCTTATTTCATTGTATTTACTTTCGAGTATTTCAATTTCCTCGATAAACGAATTACCATTTTCCAGGAATGATTTGCAATTAAGCGACTTTTCGTAAAGTGCTTTTTTGTCGTCATATAGCCTAACCGTGTTTTTATGAATTGGTGGAAAATCATTCAGAAATTTATCAGAAATTGCAGGATAACGTTGATTTATTTCTTTACGTTGTGCTTCAATTTTCGAATAGTTGTCATCTAATTCCTCTATTTTATTCATGATATTGTTGCCGGCAACTAGTTTCGATTCTGACCGGTTATTCACCTGATATTTCTTTATTAAGTTGTCCATATGGGCTACTTCGTTTTTATAAATAGCCCGATAGTTTTCTTTAAAATTGGTTTGCAAAACAGAGTAGCGATCTTTTAATGCATTGTCGATCTCGATGAATCTGTTGTATGTATCAGTATAATAGCCAATTGTATCAATTATTTGTTGTCCGGTTTTAATTTTTTGATCAAGACCTTTTGTGCGGTTCAATTCAGCAATTTCAGTAGCAACAGGTTTTATTTCCTTAGCATATATTGAAGGAAAAGACTGGAGATATCCTTCGCGGAGCGGCTTAAAATCTTCATTAATGACCATATCCATTGAATCAACTGTGTAAAATCCAATGTAGCTGTTCTTTAAATGTTCTAATACCTTTTCACCTAATTGTATTTTTTGGGTAAGTTGAGTGCTGGCCTGAAATTCGGAATATTCTGTATTTATTGTTTCTTCCTCAACCTGATAGTCGACAGGATATTTTTCTTTGAACGCTTTTTCAAGCTTTACCTGCTTTTCATCAATTGCTACATTCAGTTCATCGAGCCTAACAAAATCACCATTCATTTTCTCAAGGACTTTTATTAGTTCACTTCCCTTCGAAATTCTAATCTGAAGATTTTCTTCTTGCATGTAATCCTCCTGGCTTTGTATGAACCTGTTTGACTCGGCAGCATAGAACTCGGGAAATTTGTGCTTGTATTGGGTGTCAATTTCCTGTAATTCTTTGTTAATCATCGTGTCAATGGTGTCGAGTTCAAGAAGCAGTCCCGATGTTGATGCAAATTCTGTATGAATTAACGGGGCCTGTGTAAGAACAAATTTCATGTCGCCCGATGTAAGTAATGAATCGGAAAGGTTCTTTATCGGATTCATTATCAGGTCAAAATAAGCTTTGTCAAGTGAAACCGAGAATTCATTAATTTCTGAATTGGTTTTTATTAATTTTTCCCGCTTCGTTTTAAAAATTGGAAACCATTCCTTATAGAAATATCCCTGTTCGATAATTGTGTTTCCAAAAGCAAATTTATCATCCTGACCGTCGATGCTATCGTAGCGGGCTTTATCGATTTCAAGTGCAGCAAAATTCGAACTCATAACCTCGTAGCTGTCAAATCCAGAGGTATGCATGCCATCGAACAGTTTAATTATGAAATCCTGTTGCAGGTACAGTGAGTCGTTGTAGGCTATTCCATCAATATAGTAATCAACATGATCTATCTTGCCATTATCCAGATAATGAAAATTGCATCCGTTGTATTGATTATTCATGTCGTAGTATCCTGAACTTTTTATTTTGAAATCAGGAAAAAACCTTACCCATTCGCCTAATTTATCACCTTTGTTATAGAAACCTTTATTAATTAACTTACCATCGCTTGAATATTTTAAATATAGACTATCCTTTAGGCTTGTATCCGATTTTAATACATAGTACTTCTCCTTAAGAAGATTGCTGTCGTTTTCGTAAAAGGTTGATTTTTCCAGTACTTGGGCATTGCAAATAATAATATTCAATAACATGAATATCATTGTAGCTTGTGGTGTTTTTTTCATTTTTGCCATTTTGTAGGTCTAAACTTTTAGATCAGCAAATGTACAAATCTTAGCTTTTTTTTAGTATAGGTTTTTAAAAAAACTTCAATAACAGAATTAATAAGTAGTTTCGAATGGAATACTTAGTACTATTTTAGTCCCATTAGCCTTTCCATTGCCATCGTATAGATCGATTATCGTGAAAAGATTATTTTTTTTGCCCTGATGATTGAGCAGTTCAAGTCGCTCCTTGATAAGTTGTGTCCCAATTGATTTCTTTTTTAACGATTTATCACGTGCCTTACCTGATTTTTCTCTTCCAATTCCATTATCAACAATCATAACTTCAATTGTTTTCTCTTTTCTGTTGAAACTAATCTCTATCTGACCACCTGATTTTACTTCGGAAAAGCCATGTAATATACTGTTTTCTACAAAGGGTTGGATTAACAGTGGCGGGATTTGTGTAACAGCCTGGTCGATGTTGTTGTCTAAAGTGATTTCAAAATTAAAACAATCATTAAATCTGATTTTTTCGAGTTCAAGATTGTTTCTTAAAGCATTTACTTCCTGTTCGAGCGGTACAAATGCGCTTCTTGTACTAACCAGATTATGCCTGATGAGAGAGGCAAATTTGCTGAGAAACCAACTGGCAGAGTCAGGGTTGTTTTCATTAATAAAGCTTTGGATTGCATTGAGGGAATTGAAAATAAAATGTGGATTCATTTGTGCCCTGAGTAATCGATGTTCGATGTTTTGATTTTTAATTTCCATCTTATTTCTGATACTCTTTTGTCTCATTATGTACCAGTTAAGTATTAAAATCCCAACAAATAGTACTAATCCAATTACGATAATTAAAAAATATTTCTGTTGCTTTTGTTTTTTTATTTCCAGCCTGTTTATTTCTTTTTCTTTTTCGAGAATGCCTATTTTAGTTAATTGCTTTTCGGAATTGTACCTGGCTTCAAAATCGGCAAATTCTCTACGGCTGTTTTCATCAAATATAGTGTCGTTTATTTTCGAATAGTTGATAAAGTATACTAATGCGCTTTCGTAATCCTTCATGTCTCTGTACAATTCGAAGAGATAAAGGTAGCATCTGCGTTTATTGAAACGGTTCTTCATTTCTTCCGACATTTTTAATGCTTTTTTCAGATATACACTGGCAGAGTCATATTGTCCCATAATCCGGTATAAATCGCCAAGCGACTGTAACTTTTGTGCCATACGTTTCTTGTCGTTCACTCCTTTAATCAGGTTGTACGATTCATGATAATATTTATAGGCTGCTTCGTAATCAAATGAATCGCGATAAAAGTTACCAATATTTCCAAGAGCAATTGACATAATGCGAACTGAATTAAACTCTTTGGCAATGTCATATGCCTTGTGGTAGGATATTAGTGCCGAATCAACTTGTTTAAGACGTTTATATGCATTTCCTATGTCAAGATAAATATTTCCGATCGATTTCCGGTTTCCTAATCGTTTCAGTATAGCGTGGGTTTTATTGTAATAGTCAAGGGCAAGTTCCGGCTTTCCCCACTTGTAGGCAATTTTTCCGAGGTTGGCATAATTTCTTTCGAGACCATCTAAAAGATTGAGCGCTATATTTATTTCCTGTGATAGCTCATAGTATTTCACGGCCTGCTCATAATCACCCCAATGATAGAATACGAGGCCGAAGTTTGTATAGATCATTGTTAAAGTGATTGAATCCCGTATTTCCTTAGCAATATTGAGAGCCTTTGTAAAATTAACATAAGCTGAATCGTATTGTTGGGTTTTTCCGTGCAGGATACCAAGTAGGTTGATTAGTTGAGCCTGTCCTTTAGCATGATTAATTGATTCGTAAATATTTAGGGCTGTGTTATAATAGGACTTTGCTTCATCGATTTGAAATTTTTCATTGTAATAATTTCCAATATTCCGGTATGCAGTTGCCAACTGGAGCTGATCTTTATCACTTAATGCTGCCTGTTTTGCTTTTTCAGCATATTCGAGGCTTTTTTCCAGATCTGAATAATCATAAGCTTCGGCAATATTGTTGTAGAGTTCGGCTGTATTCGAATATAGTGAATCTCGAAGTAAGCCTAATAAACTGTCAACTTTTTCGGACTGGGCATTGCTATGAATGCTTCCCGTAAGCAAAAATAAGACTAAAATATTTTTTAAATACTGTTTCAATGTTCAACTTTACAATCAAAATATAAAGTATGCAAAATAGTGATAAATCATAAGCAATTATATCACAACTTTAAATATTTTTATCTTCTGAAAGAAAAATGATTTAAGTGAACAAATTTCTTTAGATATTTACGAAACACTGACAATAACTGCTGTGGTACACATGTTGATAAGGGCATGCCCGTATAAATGATTTTGATCAGAATGCGATATATTTACCTTTTGTTAATATTTCTTTTATCTGGAGCTTTACAAGCCCAGGTGGTTACCTTTAGTGGGTATATTCGCGACAGGCAAACCGGTGAAGAGCTTATTGGTGCAAACGTTTATATTAAAGAGCTTAAGAAAGGAACCGCAAGTAATCAATACGGATATTATTCGGTAAGTATACCGGCAGGGAATTATAATATAAATGTCTCATATATTGGTTACAAGACCAATGAAATCAGCCTTAATTTATATGAGTTAAAAAGGTTGAATTTTTTACTTGAACCTGACAATAATCTTACGGAGGAGGTTATTGTACGTGCCGATAAAACTGACAGAAATATATCGAGCACCGAAATGGGCACTGTCAAAATGCCAGTAAAAAGTATCAAGTCATTGCCGGTTTTATTTGGCGAAGTCGATATTTTAAAAACTATTCAATTACTGCCAGGTGTTCAAAGTGCAACGGAGGGAAGTACCGGATTATATGTTCGGGGCGGAGGACCTGATCAAAACCTGATCTTGCTGGATGGTGCCAATGTTTATAACTCATCGCATTTATTTGGTTTCTTTTCGGTTTTTAATGCCGATGCAATAAAGGATGTAAAACTTATTAAAGGGGGGATGCCGTCAAATTACGGTGGCAGGTTGTCGTCGGTTCTCGACATTTCGATGAAAGAAGGTAATATGAAAGAATATTCAGCCCAGGGTGGGATTGGTTTAATTTCATCGCGCCTGACAATTGAAGGTCCTATAAAAAAAGATACGAGCTCGTTCATCATATCTGGCCGGCGAACATATATCGATATCCTGGCAAAACCTTTTATAAAAGATACTTCCATGTTCTACGGTTCAGGCTATTATTTCTACGACCTGAATGCTAAAATAAATTATCGGTTATCTGAAAATGACAGGATCTTCTTGAGTTCATATTTTGGTCGCGATGTGTTTACATTTAAAAACAGCGATAGTGATATCGACATGAGCATTCCCTGGGGGAATGCAACAGCATCGCTGCGTTGGAACCATTTATTTAATGAGAAACTCTTTGTAAATACAACGGCAATATTTAGTGATTATCAATTCGATATCAATATAAAGCAAAAAGATTATGAATTAAATCTGTTTTCCGGAATTACAGATTATAACCTGATGACTGATTTTAACTACTTTCCCAATATCAATCATAAAATTAATTTTGGAGCACACTACATATATCATATTTTTATTCCGAGCAGTGTTTCAAGTAAATCTGATGATCAGGAGCTTGAGATAGGTGATAAACTCAAGCAATATGCACATGATTATGCAATTTACATAAATGATGAATTCAACCTTGGAAAACGAATAAAAATAAATGCCGGCCTCCGTTCTACATATTTTCAGCAGGTTGGTCCATTTTTAAGATATATAAAAGACGAGAACGGAAACCTTGCAGATACCATAGTTTATAAGAAAGGAGACGATGTGGTGCATTTTTTTAATATCGAACCAAGAGTTTCCGTAAGATATCAAATTAACAACAAATCCTCTATAAAAGCAGCCTATACACAAAATAATCAATACATTCATATGGCCTCATTATCATCTGTATCAATGCCTACCGATCTTTGGGTGCCATCATCAGATGTTGTTGATCCTCAGTTTGGTGTTCAATATTCACTCGGGTATTTTCACAATTTCAGAAATAATCTTTTTGAATCCTCGGCTGAGCTGTATTATAAAAAACTCGACCATCAAATCGAATATACCCCGGGTTCTCAACCAGGTAGCACTATTGGCGATAATACTGATAATTATTTTACCTTCGGACAGGGTCAATCGTATGGGCTTGAGCTGTTTGTTAGAAAAAACTATGGCCGTACAACCGGCTGGATAGGTTATACGGTATCGAAAACAACCCGACAGTTCGACATGATAAATAATGGTGAGGAATATCCAGCAAAATACGACCGGCGACATGATTTATCAGTAATTATCTCATATGAATTAAACGACCGGTGGAAAGCTTCGGCAGTTTTTGTTTATGCAACAGGTAATACATTTACTCCCACAATTGCATGGTATTTAATGGATAATGCTACCTTTATAACTGAGTATGGTGATTATAATTCGTATAGAATGAGACCATATCACCGACTTGATATTTCATTTACCTATCAGCTTAAAAAACGCAAGCGATTTAATTCATATATGAATTTTTCAATTTATAATATTTACAACCGTCATAATCCTTATTTCATTTATTTTACATATGATGGCGAAATTACATCAGGATTGTTTACAACATATGCCCGGCAGGTTACAGTTTTTCCGATTTTACCTTCGGTAGCATGGAATTTTGAATTTTAATGGCAATGAAAATACGGTACTCTACATGCGGGTTATTATTTTTTATCTTAATATCATTCCTGATATCATGTGAGGATGATATTACATTTGAGTTTGATGGATATGATGAGCAAATAGTAGTTGATGGATATATCGAAGAAGGAGAGTTTGCCAGGGTATTTTTAACACGTAGCAGAAGCTTTTTCGATCCTATTTATGGCGATTCAGTTTTAATCACTCTTGATGGAATGGCGTTTTATGTGCCGGAACTCTTATCAGAATTATTGATTGTTGATGCCAGCGTATTTGTTACTGATGGAGTTACAACAGACAGCCTTAAGCTGGATATCGATCAATTTACTTATCCTTATGTTGTTTATAAAGGCAGCAAGATTACAGGTCAGGTTGGAAAAACATATGATTTATTGATTATGGCAGATGGAAAAACATTAACAGCAAGCACAACTATTTTGCCATCAGTTCCCATTGATAGCTTATGGTTCGAACCACTAAATGAGAATCATGATAGCATGGGATATATTCATGGAATTTTCGACGATCCCCAGGAAAGCGGTAACTATTACAGGATTTATTCAAAATCGAAAGGTCGTGATTCAGTTTATGTCCATCCATGGAATTCCGTTTGGCACGATCGTAACATTAATGGAAAAGAAGATGTTGAATTTGCAATATATCATGGCGCAAATGATTTTGAGGACAAGGAAAGCATTTCCAGATGGTATTTTCACATTGGAGAAGCTGTAACTGTTAAATTATGTGCTATCGATAAGGCAAGTTATGATTTTTGGCTTTCCTTTCAACAAAATGCAGGAGGAAGTGGAAATCCATTTGTAGCACCGGCTCCTACACTTTCAAATATCGATGGAGGACTTGGTATCTGGAGTGGGTATGGAATCTTTAAAATAGATTTTAAAGTTCATGTAAATGATACAATATTAGATACTTGGCATTTATAATTTTAAAAATAACATAAATTAAAAACGAAAAGAATGAGTTTATTTAAACCAATGGATGAAATGAAAAACTCTGATGAAAATAAAATACAAAAATCAGATGATAGCGAGAAATTAAGATGCCTGATAATAGGTTCAGGGCCTGCAGGTTACACTGCTGCAATTTATGCTGCACGCGCAAACCTTAATCCTGTGGTCTATGAAGGTTTACAACCTGGTGGGCAACTTACAACAACTACAGAGGTCGATAATTTTCCCGGATATCCCGAAGGTGCCACCGGGCCAGTAATCATGGAAGATTTAAAGAAGCAGGCAGAACGATTTGGTGCTGATTGTAGGTGGGGTATGGCAACAGCTGTTGACTTTTCGGAAAAGCCATATAAAGTTGAGATCGATAATGAGAAAACAATCACTGCAGATTCTGTAATCATTGCCACTGGTGCCACTGCCAAATATCTTGGTCTTGAAAGTGAGGAAAAATATAAAGGATCAGGAGTTTCGGCATGTGCAACATGTGATGGTTTTTTTTATAAAGGTCTCGATGTAGCTGTAGTTGGCGGAGGCGATACAGCCGCCGAAGAAGCAACCTACCTTTCAGGAATTTGTAATAAAGTATACCTGATAGTTCGCAAGAATTATCTCCGGGCATCAAAAGCGATGCAGGAACGTGTTTTCAATACACCTAACATCGAAGTTTTATTTGAGCACAATACAAAAGAAATTATTGGTCAACAAACTGTTGAAGGGGCAGTCCTAATCAAACGAAAAGGGGAGGCTGATGAATCTGAACATACCATAAATATAAAGGGTTTCTTTGTTGCTATTGGTCATCATCCGAATTCTGATATTTTTAAGAACTATTTAAAAACCGATGAAACAGGCTATATAAAAACTACAGCCGGAACAGGTAAAACAAACCTTGAAGGAGTATTTGCGTGTGGTGATGTCCAGGATCCTGTTTATAGACAAGCAGTTACTGCAGCCGGTTCCGGATGTATGGCAGCCTTGGATGCTGAGAAATACCTTGGTCAAATTGAACAAGCATAGGTGAAAAGAATTGCGATCTTTCTAATGTATAGTATTTTTTTTGGTGCAAATTTAGGTACTTGTATTCCAAAAAGACAT
>CAYLZH010000169.1:0-11411 GCA_964388245.1 uncultured Bacteroidales bacterium | reverse complement strand
GAAGCTGTATATAATTGACATCTGTAAGGGAGATAAAAACATAATATTCATCTTGTATTTCACCTCATCCTGGTTTTCCTGAAATCATATTCATACATTAATACAGAAATAAGAGAACCTGCCTGTTAGGCAGGTTCACACGAAACTATGAAACGGATCTCCCTGATTTAGGTTAACCATCTTTCAATTTTGGTTACACAGGAAGTAATTAGCTATTAACAACAAAATCTCGGTATAGGTTCAGACTAAGTGAAAATTATTTATGGCATCCGGATTATTTTGCATTACAGAATTAAAGGCACGGGATAAAAAAATGAATTATCGATATAAAAAGGGGATAAAAATAAATTTCACGGAGTGAATTGTAAATGGATAAAAACACTATCTTTGCAGCCGCAAAATAGAAAATTTTGTACTAAATTCTTGACGAGTATTGCATTCTGATAAATTCGGGGAGCACGAGTTCTGAGAACACTAATGGCGAGGTAGCTCAGGTGGTTAGAGCGCATGATTCATAATCATGAGGTCGCGGGTTCAAGTCCCGCCCTCGCTACAAAATGCCAAAGCCACAGATTTCTTTGGCTTATGTTTTCTGTCAATATTTTAATCTCGCTTTAATACTCTGATAGTTAATAATTTGATGGTTCGACTCCTGTGTGGTTATTTGTTGATAATCATTTTTAAATTAAGGCATGCTTCATTTCGTTTGTGGTAATACAATTCTGAGAACTATCTTCATAAAGAAATTACTTTCACTCTAATTTTAATTATTGATGGTTTATTATAGGTCACGATTTTTAGTGAAGAAAAGGTGTAATTTCCTGACAGCAAGTAACACTTAGTTTATGCATTGCCCTGGTACAAGCAATATAAAGCAGATGTTTGTCCATTTCAGTTATATAATTATTGTCGTTGCAGTGTGGAACAACTACCTCGTCGAATTCCAGGCCTTTCGACATGTGAATGGTTGTAATAATGGCCCCGTTTGCAAATGCAATGCTTTCAGCCGATAATGAGATGATATCAGGATGTGAAGATATTAACTTATCATATAACTTTTGAGCCTGCTTTTGGGTTTTACAGATAATCCCAAGAGATTTGTTTCGCGATGAATAAAAGTTCGAAACGATTTTTTTTATTTCGTTTAATTCATCCTGTTCACTCTGTAATTTAGCAACTACAGGCTTGTCGCCATGTCGCTTAATAGCTGTTTGTTTACTGTTGTGTTGAATTCTTTGAGCAAATGCTGTTATCTCGAATGTCGATCGGTAACTTTTATGTAATTCCATGGTTTCGGCCTGTGGATATACTTTTTGTATTTCGCTAGCCGGAGAAGAGCTATGTGGATTTACTGATTGATTAATATCGCCTAAAATAGTTTTATTGCATGGAAATAATTTTGACAGCACACTATATTGAACCGGTGTGTAATCCTGCATTTCGTCGATAAGTAAATGTTTAATGTGTTCATATTTTCGGATTCCTTCCATCCTGATTTTTAAATAAAGCAGTGGAAACACATCGGAATATTCGAAGATAGTACCTTTAGAATATTTAAACATTTCAGGATGGCCAAGCCATTGGAAGAATTCTTTATACAATATTCTCAGTGTGCTTGTTTTAAGCATTTTTAACAATGCTTTTCGAATAGCATTCCGGTCCTCAGTGTTAATTTCATACCTGTAAAAAATATTAATATTTTCACCTATATCCTTAACAATTTCCGGAATACGTTTCAGAACAGGCAGGCGGTGGTAGGCCTTAAACCTTTCGTCTATAAACCATGCCGGAACCGGTAAACGGTTCACAAATATGTCTTCTGATTTGAAGTAGGTATTTTCAATATGTAAAAGGAATTCATTCAATCTGTTAAGAAAACCATGATCAGATTTAAATTTTATCCGGTCGATAAATCCCTGGTCATTCTTTTCTAATATTTGTGAAACCTGTTCGAAGAATGTCCGAAACCTGATTTTGTTATCAAAAAGTTCAGCAGCTAATTCTTCCATTCCTGTTTCCTGGATGTTCTCTTCACCCAATTCGGGAAGTACATTTGAGATATAATCTGCAAAAACTTTATTGGGTGATATAATCAGGATATCATCTGACTTAATTTCCTGCTTAAACCGGTAAAGAAGAAAGGCTATCCGGTGGAGGGCAATTGACGTTTTGCCTGATCCGGCAACTCCCTGGATTATTAGAACCTGCGCATTAACATTGCGGATAATCCTGTTTTGATCGCGCTGGATGGTAGCCACAATGTCCTTCATTTTTTTATCCGAAGTAGCACTTAATTCTTTCTGAAGGATATCGTCGTGGATGTTCAACGAACTTTCGAGCATAAATTCAAATTCGCCCTGTCTTATCCGGTATTGTCTTTTCAGTTTTATCTCTCCGTTTGTTTCTCCCAATGGAGATTCAAAGCCTGCCTTTCCTAATTCAAAATCATAGAACATGCTCGAAATCGGTGCTCGCCAATCGTGTATCAGATTTATATGATTATTCCTGTCGAAAAATGAATGAATACCAATGTATATGGCCTGTCGCATTTTATCGCCGGTTTTCACAAAATCGATCCGGCCAAAATAGGGTGATAGCATTAGCTTACGCAATCGTTCTTTTCCGGCAACAGCTTTTTCGCCGGTTAATGCAAACTGATCGATTGATTGCCGTACTGCAATTTTTTCGACATGATCCATGCCTGATTTGTGTTCCCACAGGTAATCCTTGTTATCCTGAATTTCTTTAGAATAATTCCTTATATTGTCATCCGAATCTTCTATGGCCGCGCCAATTTTTTCTTTTATGAAAGATAAATGGGCACGTTCTTCTTTCTCGTTTAAGTTTGATATTTTATCCTGCACTGCAAAAATTTAAGATTCGAGTTTGATCTCACAGTAAGCCGTATGTCCAAAAATAATAATTAAATTACGAATTTGGAAATTTTATTTCAGAATACACACCTAAGCTTTCCCCTGCTGCCGCGCGTGTCCTCACGTGGTTTCTCCTCCTCTCCCATTTCATCTACACAATCCACCTGTTTGTCGATTTGCGAATGTTTTTGTTTTGGATGCCGTCTATATTAGCATCGTAAATTAGATTGTGCGAAATTCATGAACAAACGATTAAGAATAATGACTACACGTATTAAACAGCTTATGACAGTCGTAGTATTTCTTCTGCTCTCACTTTCGATGGTTGGCCAGAAAAAGAGTACCTACTACACCCCTGAGTTGGAATCAATCCCCGACACCAGTTTTTATCAGTATTACAAAAACTACGATGCCGACAGCAAGGTCTTTTACATGATCTGCAACGACAGCGAAAATTTTTATGTGAAACTGAAAGTGCCCGAGAAGGCAGAGCAACGGAAAATCCTACTGTTTGGGCTTACCGTATGGCTCGACCCTAAGGCCCGGACCAAGGAAAACATTGGTGTGGAATACCCTGTGGCAACATCGATGAACCGTGAACGGATGCAACAAATGCGACCAGGTTATAGCCAAGGACAAGGCACAGGTCAAGGCCAAAAACTTGATGAAAACAAAATACTCCAGAAACGGATCGATGAATCCACCCAGCTTAACCTTATTGGTTTCGAAGGGACTGGTGAAACACGCCAAGTATCTGTGATGGATCCCACAGGCGTATATGGAGAAATGTTTTTCGACAGCAATGGTTTCCTCGATTACACATTGGCTATCCCAATTGCAAGTATCGAAAATGTTACGCCTTTGAAAGATGGAAACTTGTTCAGCATCGGGCTTGAATCCGGTGCCTTGGAAATGTCGGGTATGGGTGGCCCCGGCGGTGGTGGCCCGGGCGGTGGTAGAATGCGAGGCGGCGGAGGCCCTCCCGGTGGTGGCGGTGGCGGAATGCGCTCTGGTAGCGGTGGTAGCCGTGGCGGCAGCAGCGACATCGACCGCGAAAAACGCATGGCCGAAATGCAATACATGATGATGCCCATAAAATTCTGGGTGAAAAAAATTGAATTGGCAAATAAAGGTGAGTAAGGAATTAGATAATTAAGAAATTAATGGAGGCAGTGCAGAAGAACAACTAGTAGAGACGTAGAATTTCTACGTCTCAGTTAATGAAACGAAAAAAGAAGGAATTGAGTAATTAGGAAATTACGGGGCCATTCAGCAGAACCACACACAGGTAGAGACGCGAGGCTTGCGTCTCAGATAGCCAAGTCATAGGCAGGTTGAAAGGTAGGTAAATGAAAGAGAACGTTTTTTGAAATTGTTGTTCACTATATATATCACCATACTCCATCAGCAGAGTAGTTTATATGTTTGATAGTAGAAACCAGCATGATGAGAATTATTAATCCAAAAAAGAGTAATGTATCCCTGCTTTTGGAGCTATGGTTAATCAAAACTGACAATTATTAACACAACACGAACAATGCTCGTGTATAAATTAATTTATCATGAAAACAATGTATGCAGCCATTCTAATAGTGGCATTAGCAATTGTCCCAGTCTGGGATACTGTTGCACAAAACCGGCACAAAAAAGACAAGCACAAACCGAAAAAGAAAGTGGTAGTGGTACACAAACCAAATAAAAAATACAAAAAATTACCAGCACGGAATGCTGTTGTAGTTTCCCCACCTAAAAAACATAAGGTGGTTCGGTTTGGAGGAAAAGACTTTTATCATAGCGCGGGGGTATTTTATGTTAAATCGGGTAACTCGTACCGGGTTGTCCGGGCCCCAATTGGCTTGCGGGTCGTAACATTGCCTCCTGACCACATCCACGTGGTGATAGGGGCCAGGCCATACTATTACTATTATGGCTGCTACTACGTACACGTTGTTGGCACCAATGAATACGAAGTGGTAGCCCCTCCAAAAGGTGCCCTGGTAGATGCCCTGCCCGAAGGATACGAAGAACGCGAGATCGACGGTAGGACTTATTATTATTTCGACGATACCTACTACAAGGCAGTGATAGATGATACGGGAAAAGTGCTGTACGAGGTAGTTTGATTGAAAGAGATTTATGATGGATGATTAACGATTTAAGAATACCGATTTAGTAAAACTGTGCAAAATTAAATATCTAAAATCAGCCTGTCCCTTTTTTTTACGGGATTAATCTTTATTCTGAAATCAATGAAAAGAGTGGCCATAGTATTCAACCCATTCAAGATTGTTATTATTCAATCGATCACAACCACGGGTAACACCCGTGGCTATTCATATTAAACCACTTTGTGGTTTTGACTCCCGGAATGATCCTGAAAGGATCAAATTTGAATAACCTCGTACGAAGTGCGGGATAAGCATAAGATACATAGTCCGAACCCTGAAAGGGTTCAACAAGACAAATAATTTGACAAAGGGATTGTGACAGAGACTCCTCCCTACAAACACAAACATATATGAGTAAAACATATAAAAACATTTTTGTTGTTCTAATTCTTTTGATTTCTGTTCTGGGCCAGGAAAGTGTGGCCCAGGATGGAAGTCCTATTTTAGTTTCGGAAAACTATTATGGAAAAACACTTGGTTCGATACTGGGCAGCCTGAGCGAATCGTACGATCTGGAAATCGATGTCCGCCACGAGGATATCCAATTGGGAATAATTCCAGGCAGACGGTTTAAGAATACCCATATAAAAGATGTAATGGGCATGCTACTATTCGACACCGACCTACATTTTAAGATGCAGGGCAATAAAATAGTTATCCGCAAGAAATCGGAGAAAATTGTTTTTAAAACTATCAAATACGATCCCATGTCGGATTTTACTTTATCGGGCACCGTATGCGATAGCAAAAGTGGAGAATCACTTCCTTTTGCCAGTGTTCAGGTAAAAGGCACAAGCAATGGCACGGCAACTAATGTCGATGGGTATTTCACACTGTTTCATGTACCCAACGACACATCCGAAATTGTTGTTTTATATATGGGTTACGAGCAGAAATCAATAAAGCTTTCACCAGCAAAGATCCGCAAAAAAGTGCTTATCGAACTCGATGCAAAAGAAATGATGGTGGATGAAGTAACCATTGAGGCAGAGCGCGAAGACCTTTTGCAAGTTTCTCAAGAAGTAAGCATTGTGTCGATGGCACCCAAGCAGATTGCCACCCTCCCATCGATTGGAGACCAGGACATTTTCCGGGGTTTTCAATTGTTGCCCGGCATTAGTGGTAGCAATGAGTCGTCTTCTGGACTATATGTGCGTGGTGGCACCCCCGACCAAAACCTGATCCTTTACGATGGCTTTACGGTCTATCATGTCGATCACCTGTATGGTATGTACTCGGCCTTCAACTCAAAAGCAGTAAAAGATGTGAAGATGAGCAAGGGGGGATTCGAATCGAAATTCGGTGGCAGGCTATCGAGCGTAATGGAGGTTACAGGAAAGGATGGCAACGAAAAGAAATTTTCGTGGGGTGGCGGAATAAGTTTTCTTAGCGTGAATGGTTTTGCGGAAATGCCGTTGGGCAGCAATGGTTCCATTATTGTGACCGGACGCCGATCGTTCCAAGGCTTTCTGTATAATAATGTGTTCGACCAGTTCAACAGTTCCGACGACAGTGGCGATGGCGGCCCTCCGGGAGGTGGTGGTGGCCCAATGGGCCGTCAGATGCAAACCTCCGAGCCCAGCTCCTACTTCTACGACCTAAATGCTAAAGTTACTCAGAAATTCGAGAAAGATATCTTCTCCGTAAGCTTTTTCAAGGGACAAGATGTACTTGACAATTCAAACGAAATGAACAGGCCTTTCGGTAACTCTACGGTTTCGGGAGGCACCAACGATATTACCAAATGGGGGAATTGGGGGACGAGTGCTAAGTGGTCGCGTAAGTGGGGCGACCGCTTCTACTCCAATGCCTTGATTTCATATTCGAGATACTATAGCCAACGCGACCGTACCTCGGACCGTACCATTATCCGCGATGATGTAGAAACCGAGATGAAAACCGGGACCATGGAAGACAACCAGTTACAGGACTTTACTTTCAAAATCGACAACGAATGGAAAACCGGTCGGAACAACCAAATTGAATTTGGGGCACAATTATCGCAATACGACATTGACTACGACTACACTCGCAACGATACCACCATTATCCAGGACAAGCACAATCTAGGAAATGTGGCCACAATTTACCTGCAGGACCAGCTCACGCTTTTCGACCGGATGACCATCATGCCCGGATTCAGGACTAGTATTTATTCTGAAACTGAAAAGGTGTATTACGAACCTAGGTTATCGTTCAAATATCAATTAACCAAAAAACTTAGGTTGAAAGCTGCCACAGGTAAATACTACCAATTTGCCAACCGCATTATCCGCGACGATCTTGAATCGGGTAGCCGCGATTTTTGGGTGTTGAGCGATGATGAAACAGTACCAGTCAGCTCTGCGGATCACTACATTGCCGGAATAGCTTACGAAACCGATGATTTTCTGGTAGATATCGAAGCCTTCAAAAAAGACATGTACAACATTTCGGAATACAGCCTTACCTTCACACCCTCTTTCCTGGATGTGAATTTCGATGAGTATTTTTATGTAGGCGATGGTACCTCGAAAGGGATCGAGTTTTTGGTTCAGAAGAAATTTGGAAAATTCACTGGTTGGGCAGGTTATACCTTGAGTGAGGTAATGTACGATTTCCCTATTTATGGCGAAGAGAGTTTCCCTGCAAACCACGATGCAACCAATGAGGTTAAACTTGTTAGCTCCTATAAAATGGGCAAATGGACTTTTGCAGGAACATGGATTTTTGCAACGGGCAAACCATACACCGCTCCAACCGGAGCTTACGAACTAGAATATGCCGATGGCTCGTCGACAACTTTTTTGAGCATTGGCGACAAGAACGGTTTTCGTTTGCCCGATTATCACCGTTTAGATTTATCGGCATCATTGGAGTTCTTGTTGGGAGATTCGGGATCCGGAAACCTGAGCTTTTCGATTTTCAACCTATACAACCGCGAAAATGTGTGGTATAAAACCTTCGAGATTATCGAAGGCGAACTGGTTGAAACCAATGTCAACCTGCTTGGTTTCACGCCAAACATAACTTTAAGTTTTAAATTTTGATTAAACACATTATAAGCTTAGTGCTTCTCTGTGCCCTCTTTGTGTCTCTTTGTGCTACAAATTTTAGTTATAACACAAAGTTCCACAAAGAAATCACAAAGTTTCACTAAGAATAATTTTCAAAAAGAGATGACACAATTTAATAAATACGTATTAATTGCACTGATTGCGTTGGCCGCGTGTACAAATGAGGGCGACAGTTATTTAGATTTAGGAACACCAGTAGTGGAAGGTTACCTATTTGTGGATAGCGACTTCGACCATTTCCGGCTTACCAAGGCCATCCCCTACACCGACGATGGGACGGGGGAACTGGAAACCATTGACAATGCAGATGTAAAACTTATGGTTGATGGAACTGAATATTTCCTAACTCCTACAGGCGATACGCTGGGCTCATACATTTTGCTTGAAGAAAACATTTCGGTAACACCGGGTATGCAGGCTGCTTTTGAGTTTGAGATGAACGGCAACCTTGTGTCGGCCACGACAACGATTCCTGAGAAGGTCCAAAACGTGAGTGTTTCCCCAGCTTATATTTCGCTCGAAAAAATAGAGGAGGGTGATTTTGGTTTCTCGGAAAATGAGGAAACAATAGAGGTATCGTGGGAAAACAACGACTCTAGCTATTTCTATGTAAAGATGGAGTGCATGGAAAACGATCCCGTATTTGTGAATTATCGCATGGAGGAAATGATGGAAGAAAATGATGATTTCGATATTGTAGAAATAAAATCGCAGGTTTCGCGGCCCGAGCGTACCGACATATTCAATTTACGCAGTCGTCAGATTTCGTTTTTCGGCACCTACCGCATTGTGGTCTATCACATCAACGACGAGTACGCCAACCTGTTCGAACAACTCGACAATAGCTCTAATAGCATTACCGAACCCCAAACAAACATCATAAACGGGAAAGGGATTTTTACCGGGGTGGCAACAGATACATTGTATTTTGAAGTGTATGAGGAGTAGGTTTCATTCAATGAACTGTACTATCACTTGCTCTCACCAATGAACTTAGAAATTTTGTTTAGATTTTGGCGAACATCAAAAACATGCAGAATCTCAACTTGTTTTTCACGCATATTTAAGTTGTAAATAATCTTGCAGCTTTTATGAAGAATGTAAAAGTAGTCTCCATCAAAATCCTCAAGAAAAGGTTCAGTTCATCCAGTAAAAGGTTGATTCGCCAAACGAAACGTTTCTTGAACTATCCCAACAGTTCACTTTTTGGCCACAGTTGAACTAGCAATCAGGCTATAATAATTATAAATTTCAGTAAAGATGTTGTCCGCAAAATCAGACCAAACTACCTCTAGCTCCATGATTGAGCCTACTCCGAAAACTTAGTTTTCGGAAAATCATAAAGATCCACAAATTGTATAATATTGAAAATATGTGCTTTATATTTAATGAAAATCATATTAATCATGTCTAAAACGACTTATCGGAGTGGACTCATGATTCAATCTTGGCTTTTAAATCGTGTGCAGAAAATGTTCTACCATGCTTTATATCGTCAATTGACTTTTGTATATCAGAATAAAATTTATCCAACGACATTGGTTCTTCCGGTTCATTGGTTCGTTCTTTTAAAAATCGTTCGAAATCCTCGATCAAATCCTCATCCTGAAGCTGAAAGAATTTCATTACAAAATTTATTTTTCGAGTTTGATCTCACAGTAAGCCTCTACTCATCGCAATAAAACCTGATCATATCGACGATTGCTTTTTCACATACGGGGCAGAACCTGTCGTTTTGGTTCGATCGCATTTTACAATCGGCCATGGGGCGATATATTTTTTTCTTCACATACCCACCGCCTTCGAATGCACCTATTTTAGCTGCATATCTATTTTCATTCGGTGTTGGGACCGGAACACCAGAATCAACCAAATGCTTCCATTTACTATCGAAATCGGCAAGTGTAGTAATATTAACCTGAAAAGGTTCGACCGATAAATCATACAATTCTTCGGCAGGTGTGTTTTCATAGGCGTATTCATCGGCCAAAGCTGCAAATGCATGTCCAAATTCGTGTGTAAATACCATGTTCGATGCAGGATGATCACTGCTACAAAGATTGTAGAAATTATAAATTCCGCCCCCTCCGTATTTTTCTGAATTAACAAGAATATAAATTTGATCGTAGGGAACACAGGCTGCCAAATCACGAATCTGCCTGACATCGCGGGTTGTAAGATATCGTTCGCTGTCGAATGTATAAAAATGGGTATTTAATACTGTCCGGTTCCAAATATCTTTCCCCGGAATATCGGGCCCGCCATCCCTCGATGGAGCGTAAACGACCCAGAAATTGAACTTCTCACGATAATTCCCGAAAGTAGAACATTCAAAGAAATAATTAATAAAACGCTTACAATCTTTTCGGAATTTCCTCATTTGCCTTTTGGTATAAGCGTCGGGCAGAATTACGATATCCACTTTTTCAGCAGATGAGCCCGAATCATATAATTTATCGATTTTAAATCCCGGTTTCAAATCAGTATTAATAAAATAGCTTGCCGGATCAATTTCATATTCAAATATTTTTTCCCATTGCATCGATGGCAATCTCCTGTCAATTTGCAATCGAACATGATTTTTTGGATAAGGAAAAACAACTGAGCTATAATAAGACCGACTAATCTCTTTAGCTTCTTTTGTATCCTGCCACTCGAAAAACAAATCGGAATAGCCACGTGAGAATATCAGTTTTTCTGTTGAAGCATCAAAAACAAGATACCTGTAATCGCCAAAATCGAAGCGATCGATAAGGTTTTTTGTAGGCCCGCCCCAGAAAGGTTCTTCCCTGATTTGCTCGAAAAACACATGTTGCTCGTATGCATTACCTGCAATGTAATAATCGAAACGCATGGTTTTATTGATAAAATTATCATCGAAATTTACCTGGGCATAAAAAGTAAATACCAGGCAGGATAAAGCAACTAAAAGAAATGGAGCTTTCATAATTCTCATTTTTTTTTGAAAACTCAAAAGTAATACAATCAGGAAATTAATAGGATTAAGTCATCAATTTTCGAGTGTATCAGGATTTAATTAAATGAGCACTAAACCTTATATTCTGACAAGCCCTCTTAGAATTATTCTATTTCGACAGCCTCGATTGTAATTTTACGGGCACGGGCTGCTGCCGGACTATAAATGGAGTTTCGCTCGTCGAGCCGGTTATCACTAATTTTTCCGGTCGACCAGCTTTCTCCATAGGCAATTTTTATAATTTTAAGTGATCCTTTTTCGATATAAACATTAAGGATGCCGTCGTTATAAGTCGAGAAGTAATTCATCAAACTTGAAATTCTTCGCCTGGCAAGTT
>CAYLZH010000168.1:0-11444 GCA_964388245.1 uncultured Bacteroidales bacterium | reverse complement strand
CCCACCGGTCGTTAAAACTACTGTACCCAAAGAGTTTATCTGTGCATAAGCGGTCACAATAGCTTCTCTTGTTGAAATTCCATTTGCGTCTATATCAAAAGTATAAGAAGTGCTGGGTATTCCCCAAATATTGTGATTTTGTGTGGCAGTCAATGTCACTGTTTGTCCATAAGCACTACTAATAAAAAGTATAAAGGATGATAGTAAAATTAGGATGTACTTTTTTCTAATATTCATAGTCTGTCTTTTCATTCATTATTTGCAATTTTGCTTCCTTCGAATGCATATTTAAATCATGTCAATTCAACTTATATCTCAAAAGTAACTTTTATAGCAAAATTGCGTCCTGGCATAGCTCGTTGCCGGATGCTTTCATAATTAATATTCAAGAGATTATTAATCTGAAAATTGAGCCCTGCCTTTAAATTTTTTAATCGAAAAGTTTTGCGGGCCATTATCGAATGAATTGTAAAAGCAGGTAAATCGTAAATTGATGTATTACTGCCATAACTTGTATGCCTAAGCCCGGTATAATCAATTGCATATCTAAGGCTTATGCTTTTGTATTTCAGATTTAAATCAGTGTAAGCACTCTGGGTAGGGACATAAATTAACTGTTGCCCTTGTTCGCCTGAGAGGGCATTGTCCGACTCGTTGGTAGTGTGTGATAGGCTGAATGAAAAATTCGTTTCATAATGCAGGCTAATAATATTTCCCTTTAGCTTTACCCTGCTTTCGAGTCCACGGCTGTAAACTTTTTGTTTGTTTTCGGGCGTCCACCAACCAAATTCGGTAGGAACCCACAAAATCCAGTTGTTTATTTTTGAATAATAAGTAGTTAAATTCCAGACAATATCTTGTTTAAACAGCTTATCTTCCATATTAATACTTATTTCTCCTGACAATCCTTTTTCTGCTTGTAAATCAGGATTTCCACCAGGGACATAGTATAAATCATTCATTGCAGGAAAATTGAAATTCCTTGCAACATTTCCTTTTATATTCCAGTTATGTTCCTTGTACAAACGATATTCAAAACCAACTAATGGTGCACATTCGTGACTATCAAAATCTAACAAGTTGTTTCGCATTATTAAACTCAGGGTAAGACGACTCCATAATTGTTTATACAAAGCAGTTTTAGTTGAAATTTCGTTTCTTGATTTTGAGAACCCGGTTTGATTTAGTTTATTATTAACCTCTGCTTTATGCTGGTCAATATCCATTTGAAAATCGATGCTAAAGCCTTTATTCTTATCAAAACCAATGGCAATTCGGTTTAACCAGCTTTGGCTGATATTCGAGGCATCGGCAGCCAGTATGCTTTCACCAAGTGGTAAATCATCTGAATTACCCTGGTTATAATTGGCATGGTGATATAAATGATATTTCAATCTGTTTTCGACAACTGCCGATTGTACATACCATGATTTATTTACACCAAATCCTTTCCATTTAAGAACCACCCTGGTACTTTTATCTGCTTGTTCCTCATCGTGAAGTGCTCCGTTATAAGTTGAAAGCGGTGGTATTTCCCTGACTGTGTAATCGTGCCAAAGAATCATCGAAAGCAGATTTTTACTGTCTGGCCTGAAATAAATTTCCTGTAAAAATCCATGTTGTGATTGTGCTGCATTCTCCTGAAATACTCTCTCGCGACCGAGTGGAATATTTCGCCAATATGGAAAATCGTTCTTCGACTGTGAATATGCAACCCGATTTTTAAACGACCACTTTTTCAGTGCCCATTTCAGGCTGGCAAAACCCGAATAACTATCAAAACTGGCTATTTCCTGACCTAATTTTACCCGAATCTCTTTGCCTAAGTCTGCCTGGTTGTCGAGCAGGATGCAACCCCCAAGCCCACCACCCTGATCAATTAGTGAGCCTGCTCCTGGTTTAACCACAATCCTATCAGTAAAATCAACGGGGATCAGAGAGAAATCTGCCTGGCCCGTTAGAGGAGAGTTTAACTTTATTCCATTCCATTGAACCTGAGTGTGAGAAGGGCCGGTCCCACGCATTGATACCGATGAAATACTTCCCGGTCCATAATCTCTGACATGAACTATGCTGCCTGAGGCCAGTAGCTCCGACATCGACGACATGGTAAAATTCTCTTTTATCAGTGAGTCAATTTCAATTTTAGGGATGACCGTTTCGGATATATCGCGATAAGCTGTAATAGCAACTTCCTCGATCTTAATGGTATCATGAATTATTTGTGCAGATACTGAAACGTTTATCAATATAAATTTCAGAAAAAATAATATTCTGTAATTAGACACATTGGAAAAGCGTTGCGAAGTGGGCGGGCGAATGCGTTTAAAGATCGCCTTCTCAGTGTCAGTAATATTTTTTCGTTTCGCTTTCAATTAATTGATTAATATCTTTTCTGACAAAGAATTATTTCCCATCTGAACATTAATTATGTATAAACCTGATCGCAAAAAACTAAGGTCGATTGAAGTTTCACGAGAGATTAAAAGAAAAGTTTTCTGATATTTCCCCTGCAGATTATAGAGTTGAGCAATTCCCTTGTCAGAAAACTGATGCAATTGAATAAATACAATTCCATTTTTTCTGATAAATGAAATGGAAATATCTTTCGTGCTGTTGTTTAATTCTTCCATCCCGACAACACTATGGATTATTCCTAAGGCATCTAAATCGAATCCAGATGTATTATAAGGTGTAGGCCAGGGATCATTCACAATATGGTCATGAGAATCGTAACTTGCAAACGAAGGATCAACGCTTCCTACAACGTCAACCAGTCGAACATGTGAAACTTGATTTACATCGATTCCTGTTGTGTTTTTCAATTCCTCAAGATCGAATGGAGTACCATAAAGAGCCCGGTACTTACCACCAAAATTATGGACAAGACTCGCATCTATGGTTCCAAAGCTGCCGATTTGCACACTGTCAGGAGTATTGCTTATGGCCGGGAACCGGAAAAAATTAATGCCATCGGAACTAACTTCCACAAAACATAATTCGAGGAAATCGTCCCACATTGAATTTTCGAATATTGCAAAATCCGGCCCTGTACCATTTGTTATAGGTTCTTCGAAATAAAAAACAGCCTTTCCGGCATCGCCAAGGCTAACGACCATATTGTCGGCTTTGCCAAATGCATCAGTATTATTACCGAAATCGGCATAACCAAGTGATGTTTCAGCAATATTTATGTAACCCCTTTCTATTTCAACAGTATTTGCCCATGCAATAAAAACAGAGCTGTCTGCATGAATGGCAGTGGAGCCCTCCTGCCCTACCGGAGGTGCAAACTGAGCCCATCCCTGAAAATGATAAAAAATATAAAAAATGCTGAAAAGGATTATGCGATTCATAACATTATATTTTTATAAACCTTTCTTTTTGGATGCCTCTGATATTTGAATATCGAACAAAATAGAGCCCTGCCGGTAAACTCCTGATATCAATCTTTTTGTCGATGATTTTTGCAGGAAGTACTATTTTTCCTGAACAATCATAAAAATATGCATACGTGTCTTCGGTTTCATTATTCGGAAATGAAATGAAATCGCTTGCCGGATTGGGGTACAGTCCGATACTTTCGGTACCAATCCCGGTGATTGATCCGGGTGCCGGTGCTGGAACCGGATTTTCTGGCAGATAAATTGGATTCCAGTTATCATCAACAGGTGAATAAGTACATCCAAACCAGTCGCCATTAGTTAAAACTGTTGAAATACCCCAGTTCATCGACCACAAGCCTGATTGTGTCCGGCTACAGGTCATCCACCATTCGGGATTCCCACCCACGCCTGTTTGTCCCATATAGCTTAGGTCCATTAAAAAGCCACCGGCCATATTGATTATAAGATCAGGATAAACTCCTGTGAGATCATTTAGCATATCTTCGGCTGTAGGATTACCTTCGAACTGGTAGCCAAATGCAAATGATTCTGTTTCCAAACCACTATTAAAATCGATCACCAAAATTGCCTTACCTGAACCTGATCCTACCCAGTGTTGGATTTCATTCTCTGTAAAAACAGGGGTATTGTCCACAATACTACCTGATACGTTTATCGAAAGTGTGTCATTAGCAAATAAAACTTCCAGTATGGCTGTATAATTACTTTCAGTGGCACTCCGATCGAAGTTAACCGAAACATCCATGGTGTCTCCAGGAGCAATGTGCATTGTAGCAAATACTTGCGAGAACGGGGCAGCATCATTATAGTTCATTACTGAAATGGTATCAACTCCTGTGTTTATCAATTGATAGTTTAAGGTTGAAATAATGTCTGCTCTTTCTTTCTGTCCAAAATCAATATTATTTTGAACACAAATAACATTTCCGGCTGCCGGGAATAATGGAAGAACAAATATCCATACAGGCAGTACAATTTTTAAGTAAAATTTCCTCATGTCTTAATAAACTTTTGTTTCACAATCAATTAAGTTTTTTAAAACAACCGGATCGAGAAGGTGTGGATAAACTTTTTAGGTTTATTCAAGCCTTTTCTCCGAAAGCTTTAAATAAAAATCAGTGGCAGGTCTTCTGACTTACTCTGTTCGGCTGCCTTCCCATCCCCTAATCAGAACAGTGGCGTTGAAAAACCAAACAATAAATGAGCTTACAGCAGCGGGAACTGTTCCCGATTCTCACGGGATTCCCTTTTCATTCCAAAAAAAACGGAAACCACTAATGGATGCAAATGTAATAGATTTTTCAGAAGAAGTCAATTATCGTATCTTTTGCATGTACGACTATTGTCCCTTTGTGAAATCTTTGAACCTTTATGTCCATGGGATAAAAAAATAATGAAGCCACAAATACACTACATCATGCAAAATTTACGAAGGAAAACCCGAAAATACGATGGTCAATTGAAATTTATCAATCCAATTATATACTCTCACAAATATGGAAAACTTTCTTTGATCACATTCCAAAACCACCCCGCTGAACAAATCAAACATATTTCTGTTATCAAAAATTATAGTTATTTCAACTAATATTTATTTCTGGTAGTTTTTAATAAAGGCATATAAAAAATTAAAATATGACATCGAAAAAAGAAAACGATATTTCTCTTGAAGATTTCAAAAAAGAGGTTTTAGCTGATTATAAATCAGTCAATGTCAGCCGTCAATGTTCGCAGTTGGGGCGTAAAGATGTATTGACCGGCCGGGGTAAATTCGGAATATTTGGCGACGGTAAAGAAGTAGCACAAATTGCTCTCGCAAAAAACTTCAGGAAAGGAGACTGGCGGTCGGGCTATTATCGCGACCAAACATGGATGATGGCAGTGGGATTATTTTCACCCCAGGAGTTTTTCTATCAATTATATGGTGAAACCGACCCGAAATTAAGTCCAAGTAATGCAGGCCGTACTTTCAACAACCACTTTGGTTCCCGATCAGTCGATGAGAAAGGGCAGTGGAAAGATCTCACAAAACAGCCCAACACTTCGGCTGATATTTCACCAACAGCCGGGCAAATGCCCCGCCTTTTAGGCCTTGCATGGGCATCGAAACTGTTTCGAAATAATCCCGACCTGCATCAGTATACTACGCTATCTGACAAGGGCAACGAGGTTGCATTTGGTTCGATAGGTGATTCATCAACTTCAGAAGGGCATTTTTGGGAAACAATTAATGCTGCCGGTGTATTGCAGGTTCCGATGGCTATCTCGGTTTGGGACGATGGCTATGGTATTTCAGTACCTGCAAAATATCAGACAACTAAACAAAACATATCAGCTTTGCTGAAAGGATTTGAAAAAGATGAAGAAGGCGAAGGCTATTACATTTACAAAGCCCGTGGCTGGGATTATCCATCGCTGGTTAAAATGTATCAGGAAGGTGTCGAAAAATGCAGGACCGAACATGTCCCGGTTCTTTTTCATGTAAGCGAAGTTACCCAGCCTCAGGGACATAGCACAAGTGGATCGCATGAAAGATATAAGTCGCCCGAACGTTTGCAGTGGGAAAAAGACTTTGATCCAATAAAAAAAATGCGCGAATGGATTATCGAAAGCGGTGTTGCTTCAGAAGATGAGTGTACAACAATCGAAATGGAAGCATTGAATGAAGCCAAAAGTGCCAGAAAGGAAGCCTGGGCCAACTTTAAAAAACCCATCGAGGACGAAAGGAAAAACCTGCTGTATATAATTGAAAACAGAAGTTGTCAGTGCAAACGCGAAGGTGTTGACAAAGTGGGCATGGTTGCCGATGATTTGCGAAAGGTTATAAATCCAATCAGAAAAGATAATTTCAGTGCTGCTAAGAAAATTCTCCGTCATGTTTGTCTTGATTGCAATATCAGGAAAAAATTGCAAAACGTTTTGAGCAATTGGTTAGAACGCAACTATGAAGATAACCGGGAAAGATACAACAGCAGGTTATATGTAGAAGATGAAACATCAGCTATTTTGGTGAAAGGCGTAAAACCTGAGTTTTCAGACCATTCGAAAGAAGTTGCAGGACGTGAAGTATTACGGGAAAATTTTGATTATATCTTTTCTACTAATCCCAAGGTTGTAACATTTGGCGAGGACACCGGGAATATTGGTGGCGTAAACCAAAGTCTTGAAGGATTACAAAAAAAATATGGTGAGTTAAGGATTAGTGATACCGGCATTCGCGAGAATACCATTTTAGGACAAGGGATGGGACTTGCTTTGCGAGGATTACGTCCGATTACTGAAATTCAATATTTCGATTATCTCCTCTATGCCCTTCAGACCATGAGCGACGACCTGGCAACAACACATTACCGCACGGCAGGCGGACAAAAAATTCCGACCATTATTCGAACACGGGGCCACAGGCTCGAAGGAATCTGGCATTCAGGCTCTCCACTAAGCATGGTGATCAACTCGATTCGAGGAATTTATATTTGTGTCCCACGTAACATGACCCAGGCAGCAGGTTTCTATAACACTTTACTCGAATCACAGGATCCGGCCCTGGTTATCGAACCATTAAATGGCTATCGACTAAAAGAAAAAATGCCCGAAAACGTTGGACAGTTTAAAACACCACTGGGCATCCCCGAAATCCTGGAAGAAGGAACCGACCTTACTCTCGTAACATATGGATCATGTGTAAGGATAGCACAAGATGCAATTGAGCAGTTGAGGGGATTCAATATTAGTGTTGAGTTAATCGATGTACAAACCCTGTTACCATTCGATATTCATGGAATGGTCCTCGATTCAGTGAAAAAAACCGGTCGTGTTTTATTCTTCGACGAGGATGTTCCGGGTGGTGCAACGGCCTTTATGATGCAAAAAGTAATGGAGGACCAGGGAGCATTTTATTATCTCGATTCCGAGCCACGCACATTGGCTGCACAAGAGCACCGTCCGGCTTATGCCACCGACGGTGATTATTTCTCGAACCCGAACGCAGAAGATGTTTTCGAGGCAGTTTATGCTATGATGCGTGAATCGGATCCTGACAAGTTTCCAAAATTATATTAACATTTTGTTGATTTTAACATATAGGGAGGTTTATTACAACCTTCCTTTTTTGTTTATAATGAATTAGTTTTCTTTGCAAAAAAATAATTATTGAAATAAATGGAAGAAGTATTAGTTGAAAAATTGCCTTACAAAATTGCTGATATCAGTCTTGCTGAGTTTGGCCGGAAGGAAATAGAACTGGCAGAAAAAGAAATGCCGGGATTAATGTCGATCAGGAAAAAATATTCAGTGGAGAAGCCATTGAAAGGAGCAAGAATAACCGGATCGCTGCATATGACTATTCAAACAGCAGTATTAATTGAAACCCTTGTTGAATTAGGTGCAGAAGTTCGTTGGGCCAGCTGTAATATTTTCTCAACCCAGGATCATGCTGCTGCGGCTATTGCCGCTACCGGCATACCTGTGTTCGCGTGGAAAGGTGAAACATTGGAAGAATATTGGTGGTGTACATCACAGGCGCTTGAATTCCCAAACGGACAAGGTCCGACTTTGATTGTCGACGATGGAGGCGATGCCACACTTATGGTACTTAAAGGCTACCAGGCCGAAAACGATCCTTCGATTCTTGACAGTACACCTTCGAACCAGGAAGAAGCCGTTGTATTAAACCAGTTGAAAACAATTCTGAGTGAAGATTCTGGTCGTTGGCACCGAACCATTAAAGAACTTAAAGGAGTGTCGGAAGAAACTACTACAGGAGTTCACCGTTTGTATCAAATGTTAGAGCGGGGCGAGTTGCTGTTTCCTGCAATCAATGTAAACGATTCAGTAACAAAATCGAAATTCGATAATCTTTACGGTTGTCGCGAATCGCTGGCAGACGGTATTAAACGGGCCACCGATGTAATGTTAGCCGGAAAGGTAGTAGTGGTGTGTGGTTATGGCGATGTTGGTAAAGGTTCGGCCAAATCCATGCGTAGCTACGGTGCACGTGTAATTGTTACCGAAATCGATCCAATATGCGCATTACAAGCTGCAATGGAAGGATTCGAAGTAAAAACAGTTGAGGAGGCGCTTGATGAAGGAAACATCTTTGTTACTACAACAGGAAATAAAGATGTGATTACAGCCGAGCACATGTCGAAAATGAACGATCAGGCGATTGTTTGTAATATTGGCCACTTCGATAACGAAATACAGGTTGAAAAGCTTGAGAACTGGAACGGAGTAAGAAAAGTGAACGTTAAGCCACAGGTCGATCAGTATTATTTCCCTGACGGGCACAGCATTATCCTTCTTGCAGAAGGACGCCTGGTTAACCTCGGTTGTGCAACCGGACACCCTTCATTTGTTATGTCGAATAGCTTCTCAAATCAAACACTTGCGCAGATCGACTTATGGAAGAATAATTATGATGTTGGTGTTTATCGTTTATCAAAAAAATTAGATGAAGAAGTTGCCCGTTTACACCTCGAACAAATTGGTGTAAAACTTACCGTTATGTCCGATGATCAAGCCGAATATCTTGGTGTGCCAAAAAATGGCCCTTACAAACCGGAACATTACAGGTACTAAAACTATCATCAATAAGTTGATGGAACTTATTTTATTAAGAGGCTGGTGCATTATACCGGCCTTTTTTTGTATTAACCCATCGATAAAGATCATTGCCGTTTCGGCCCAACCAATATTTTGACTGGCATTATTTAATTCCTACTTTTGCAAATTAATTTTATACTGATCTTATGCCCAGGTTTTTAATTACAATCCTTGTTATTGTTGGAGTGTACTACGGATTTAAATACTTGTTTCGATTCGTTTTTCCGCTTATTATGAACCGGTGGATGAATAAAATGATGGATGGTTCTCAAAACCCATTCAATCAGCAAAACCGGCAAATGAAAGAAGAGGGCGAAGTTACCATTACACAAAAACCAAAATCGACAGACCGGCCTTCAAAAAATGAGGGAGAGTTTGTCGATTTCGAAGAGCTTGAATAACTGAAACCCAGACTAAAAGGATCCTACTTTTTCTTCTTCTTTGAATCAAGCTTAAAGTTGATTGGAACTGTAAACAGTACCTTTACAGCTTTGCCTTTCTGATAACCCGGGGTAAATTCAGGTAATGATGAAATTACACGTAATGCTTCTTTTGTCAGTTCAGGTGCCTTACAGGGATTTGATTTTCCTTTATCATTGGTTTTATGCGCTATGGTTTTTTTCTCTGTTACATCGATAACTTTACCATCCTTATCGACTGTAAACTGCACATAAACTTTTGCTTCAATTCCTTCCTTTCTTGATTTCTCAGGGTATTTAACATTCGAAGCAATATAATTCATTAATCCATTTTCGCCCCCTTGTGAAAACACAGGCATTACTTCTACTTCATGGTAAACATCTTTCTCCTGGTTGTTTTTAATGGTATCCTTTACAACAACCGGAAAATTTTCCACAAAATCAGGTGTCGAAATCCCATTCATGTTATTAAAAATAAACATAAACAATAAAATAACCGGGACAGCAATAAGTAGCCGAAATGATGTCCATCTTGCAGGTTTTTCTTTTTTCATCATGATTAAACGTTTTTTTAAGAGTGATTGATTAAAACTATTAACTATTGAGTTATAAGGTATCCCTATTGATTGGGTAAATAATGTTTTTTGATATTGAAATATATTATTACCATTTTCCAACACCTTGTTATCAGCCTGATATTCATGAACTGACTGTAAACTTTTTTTATATGCCCAAACAACAGGGTTGAACCAAAGTACAATACCTGCCAATTCGATTAACACAATATCAACAGAGTGATAATTATTTATATGGGCTTGTTCGTGTTCAATGATATCTCTTAATTGAGGATTTCTTTTTTCTTCTTCAGAAATAAAAATCAGATTAAAAAATGAAAATGGTGATATCCTGGTTTGAATTACAACAATTGATTTATCACCATAATTTTCAATTCCATGCTTTATTACAAACTGCAAAATGTGAATTAGACGCAATAAAAATCTGGTAATAAAAAAAGCAGCGCCTGCAAAATATAGCGATAACAAAATTTGTCGTAATATCGATTCGGTTCCAATAATATGTGTGATCGGGCTACTAATAATATCAACTGTTTCGAGTAAGACGTGATCAGGAATGTTTGCCATTAATCCGGTAAAACGAAAGTGAATCGCCGGAAGAATAAAGCTTAACAGCCCGGTAGATATCAGGTATGTCCTGCAAGCAGCAAAACTACTTCGATTTCGGATCTGAAGGATGTATAAAAGATAGAAAACGAAAATACACACACTGATTTTTAAGATATATAGCAAGAAAGTATCCATTACATTACTTATTTTGGGAATTTCTAATATTTTCGATTATTTCCTCCAGGTCGCTTGTTGAAAGCTTTTCTTCTTTTGCGAAAAACGACACCATTTGCTGAAACGAATTTCCAAAGTAATCTTTCATGAAAGTTTTATACTGCAACCGGGCATATTCATTTTTACTTATTAATGGATAATACTGATGAGTTTTACCAAAAGCAAGATGATCGATAATTCCTTTTTTTTCAAGAATTCGAATTATCGTTGAAACGGTATTATAAGCAGGTTTTGGGTTGGGCATGTCATCAATGATCTCTTTAACAAACGCCTTACCCTTTGCCCAAAGGATCTTCATGATTTGCTCCTCTGCCATTGTTAATTTTTTCATCATCACTATATTTTCTATGTACAATTAAGATACATGACAAATTTACAACTAATGTTATAGTTATACAACTAATTAATTAGTTTTATATTGTTTTAGGAAGTGAAAAAGAATAAAAAATATATGTGATGCAGACAACATAAAAATGTCATCCTAGTAACACAAAGATTATATGAATGTTAGTCTTATGTGAATTTTTGTAGTCTGTTGTAAAGAAATATAAAAGACTTAAATTTCCTCAGTTTTCCGACGATCAAGCAGAACCGCTTCTTCAAGAATAATATCGTATTTATAACCGGCTCCAAAATCCTTATCCAATACAACAACACCT
>CAYLZH010000167.1:0-11482 GCA_964388245.1 uncultured Bacteroidales bacterium | reverse complement strand
CTACGGAAGTCCTTATTTATCCGAATCCTGCTAGCGATTATCTGATAATAAAGGCAGGTTCAGCAATTAAAGTTTCAATATTTGACCTAACCGGAAGATGTATATTTAATGCACCAAGTTCAGATTATCATATAATTAAAACACAGGAATATGTTTGTGCTCCGTATTTTATAAAATATTATAATGAGGAACAAAATATTTCTGGGAATAAAATAATAATTGTCAATCATTAAAGAATTTTCATTATGCATAAAATAATTACTATACTAGTTATTGCCATTGTTTTTGGTACACAGGCACATTCACAAGATGGATTCTATGGTGGAGGAAACACATCTTGCAATGGTGGTTCTGATGGTTATGTGGAATTAAATATGTACTATGTTTACTTCTATTGTTGTGGCTATTATGGTCCAGGTGTAGGAAACTACCCTATATCCGAGCCATATTTGTATTTTTGGTCAAATGGCGAGACAGCTAGTAATATTTATAATTTGAGTGCAGGCACTTATTACTTAACATTAGTTGATTATGGTGGAAATTATGCTATAATTGAAGTTTGGATTCAAGAACCAGATGCCATTCAAATACAAAATTACAATCTCAATACAAATTGCGACACTTGCGCAAATGGTTCTATTTCAACTATAATATCAGGTGGAAATGCCCCATATACGTATAGTTGGTCGACAGGTGCAACAACTTCGGGGATCACAAATTTACTTTATGGTTCCTACAATCTGACAATATTAGATGATAACGGTTGCGAGGCCACCGAAGAATTCTTCTTAATGTACAACCCGCCCGACACGCAGGAGATTGCACTCAATGCCGGTTGGAATATGTTTTCTACTTATAAAGGTTTTAATATCCCGCATCTGGATACCTTGTTAAGTTCTATACAAGGAAACTATTCGATTGTTAAAAATTGGGAGGGGGAAGTGTATTGGCCCCAGTACTCTGTGAATACTTTCGATTCGGTAGAAATGGAATATGGCTTCCAAATAAAAATGTCGGCAACAGACACACTACTGCTATCTGGCAATAACTATGTCCCCGAGAACCTGGTTGTAAACCTACCTGCCGGCTGGAGCATGATAGGATACCCCAGGTATGTTGCCGGTGCAATAACAGAATTGATGGATGCGGCCACACCATATCTATTAATCATGAAAGATGATGACGGAAGTGTGTGGTGGCCACTTTACGGAGTTAACCAAATTGATACTATGCAAGTAGGTGAAGCCTATCAGATAAAAACGGATACAATCTTAAATTTTAGCTATCCATCATATTTAGAGAATCATTAGCAGGCGGTTGGATCGTGAATTCCAGAAAATGAAAAACAGGAGCAGACCACTCGAAAAATTATTGTAGGAAGTGTTTTTGAAAATGTAGTTGTGATGATTTGATTCTTCAAAATTTTGAAATGATCAGAAAGCAATCATATCAATTTCGGAATAATTAGCTAATATTCATAATTTTACAAACCAACCTGAAAGGAAACCTGAAAAAAGATTGGAAAATTTTATCCTGCGAATCCAATTAAAAGCCTTATGACTTTACTAATCAAATAATATTCTTTCAACAATAAACAAATACAGTATTTAAGTGTTGATTGAACTGAAATTATTAATTTTTTTGAATAAACATTAAACTAATTTATAATGCCACATTATTACAAACTGGGTGAGATACCCCATAAGCGCCACATTGTTTTCAATAAACCAGGCGGCGGAATGTACCAGGAGCAGGTGGTTTCGACCGAAGGATTTTCCGACACCTATTCAGTTGTATATCATTCGCAAGCACCAACATTGGTAAAAGAAATTGATGAAGCCTACTGCGTTGCACCAAAAATTGCACATGAAAAGAATATGCAGCATCGTAGTTTCAAAGGTTTTAATGTTAAGGCTGCCGATGATTACCTCGAAAGCCGTGTTCCTGTGCTTGTAAACAACGATGTTTACATAAGCCTTGCAGCTCCGCGTAAGTCAATGAAAGATTATTTTTTCAAAAACTCGGCTGCTGACGAAATGATCTTTGTTCATAAGGGCGAAGGAACTTTACGTACAATGTACGGCAATCTTCCATTCAAATATGGCGATCATCTTGTAATACCACGCGGTGTAATCTATCAAATAGAATTTGATTCTGAAGACAACCGTTTATTCATTGTCGAGTCGTTTACACCTTTACGTTTTCCGAAAAGATATATGAATAAATCAGGTCAGTTACTCGAGCACTCGCCATTTTACGAGCGGGATATCCGTAAACCGGTCAATTTGCAAACACATGACGAAACGGGGGATTTTATGGTAAAGATCAAGCGCGACGATATGATCTGGCCCTATCACTTTGCATCACACCCATTCGATCTGATCGGCTGGGACGGTTATCATTATCCTTTTGCTTTTTCGATTTTCGATTTCGAACCATTAACAGGCAGGGTGCATCAACCACCACCGGTGCATCAAACTTTCGAAACGCCTACTTTTGTTACCTGTGCTTTTGTTCCACGATTGTACGATTATCATCCACAGGCAATTCCGGCCCCATACCATCACAGTAATGTCGATTCCGATGAGGTGCTTTATTATGTCGATGGCGATTTTATGAGCAGAAATAATATTCAAAAAGGTCAAATCACCTTACACCCGATAGGAATTGTTCACGGGCCACATCCAGGCGCTATTGAACGCAGCATTGGTGCAAAAGAAACCAAAGAACTGGCCGTAATGGTCGATACTTTTAAGCCACTTATGATCACCGAACAGGCCATGGCACTCGAAGATCCCGATTACTACAAATCGTGGCTGGGCTAAAGTTATGTATCATTTTTTATTGAACATGTATTTTGCATGTTTCTGATCGAAATAAGGATAAATAAAAATTAAATAAAATGACAGAAAACAAACTACAAGAAGAATTCCTCCCGATAAACGGGACCGATTATGTTGAATTTTGGGTTGGTAACGCCAAGCAGGCCGCTCACTATTATCAAACAGCATTTGGTTTTCAACCTGTTGCTTATGCAGGATTGGAAACTGGTGTAAAAGACAGGACATCTTATGTGCTGCGACAGGATAAAATTACTTTCGTTTTTACAACCTCGTTGGTACCTGATAACGAAATTAGCCAGCATTGCAACAAGCATGGCGATGGTGTAAAATATGTTGCCCTGTGGGTTGACGATGCAGCAAAATCATACGAAGAAACTACCAAACGGGGAGCAAAATCATATATGGAGCCAACTGTTGAAAAGGATGATAACGGCGAAGTTGTTAAGTCAGGGATACATACCTATGGCGAAACTATTCATTTATTTATCGAAAGAAAAAATTATAACGGTGCTTTCCTTCCCGGATTCATAAAATGGGACCCGCTTTACAAACCTGAGCCGGTTGGCCTGATGTATGTCGATCATATGGTAGGAAATGTTGGCTGGGGCGAAATGGATATCTGGGCAAAATTCTATGCCGATGTTATGGGTTTCAAGCAATTAATTTCTTTTGATGATAAAGACATATCGACAAAATATACTGCGCTTATGAGTAAAGTTATGGCAAATAGCAATATGCGCATTAAGTTTCCGATAAACGAACCTGCCGAAGGTTTAAAGAAATCGCAAATCGAAGAATACATCGATTTTTACCAGGGTGCTGGTGTTCAACATGTAGCTATGGCTACCGATAATATTATTGAAACTGTTACAGCACTACGCAACCGTGGTGTTGAATTCCTGAGAATTCCTAAAGAATATTACGACACAGTTCTCGACAGGGTAGGGGAAATAGATGAAGACCTTGAGCCATTGGCCAAATTAAACATACTTATCGACCGGGACGATGAAGGCTATCTCCTGCAGATTTTTACAAAACCAGTAGAAGACCGTCCAACGGTGTTTTACGAAATAATACAACGTAAAGGAGCTAAGTCGTTTGGGAAAGGAAACTTCAAAGCCTTATTTGAATCAATCGAGTTGGAACAAGAAAACAGGGGAACTTTATAACACAATGATAAGAGCAAATAATCCTGCATTAAAGTCGTGGTTAACTGTTGAAAAAGGAAGTGATTTTCCGATTCAGAACATTCCTTTTGGTGTATTCAGAAAAAATGGGAACAATCCACATGCAGCTACACGAATAGGTAATACTGTAATTGATCTTTACGCACTGTCGAAATTCGATACATTCGATGGCCTGGGTTTCGATACGGAAGTTTTCAACAGGCCATGTCTGAACGATTTTATCGCACTTGGACAACCTTTATGGCGTTCGGTGAGAGATAAAATTTCCGAAATATTTGATGAAAATAACACAACCATCAGGGATAATTCAAAAGCAAAATCAGAGAGTTTATTTCCTGTTGAATCGGTTGAAATGTTGCTGCCGGTAAAAGTTGGCGATTATACCGATTTTTATTCAAGTATCGAACATGCCACAAATGTTGGTATCATGTTTCGCGATCCCGAAAATGCTCTTTTGCCAAACTGGAAACATATTCCTGTTGGGTACCATGGCCGGAGTTCATCCATTGTGGTTTCAGGAACCAATATACACAGGCCTAAAGGTCAGACAAAACCGGATCCCGCATCGGGGCCGGTTTATGGTCCGACAAAACAATTCGACTTTGAGTTGGAAATGGCCTTTATCACCGGAAAGAAAACAGTACTTGGCGAATCAGTCTCAACTGCTGATGCTATGGATCATATTTTTGGAATGGTAGTTTTTAACGATCTTTCGGCTCGCGATATCCAAAAATGGGAATATGTCCCCCTCGGGCCGTTCCTGGCAAAAAACTTTGGTTCAGTAGTTTCACCATGGGTGGTTACCCTCGATGCACTCGAACCATTTAAGGTTCAGGGCCCGGTTCAGGAACCGGAAGTATTACCATATCTTAAGTCAGAAGCAGAAAATAATTTTGATATTAACCTTGATGTATTTATTCAGCCCGAAGGGCAAAAAGAACATCAGGTTTGCCGGTCGAACTATAAATACATGTACTGGAATATGGCGCAGCAATTAGCCCATCAAACGGTTAATGGTTGTAATATCAATGTGGGCGACATGTATGCTTCTGGAACAATTTCAGGACCAACACCCGATTCGTACGGATCAATGCTGGAAATTGCCTGGAAAGGAACAAAGCCAATAACCATGCCCGATGGATCGGAACGTAAATTTATTCACGATAACGACACGATCATTATGCGTGGCTACTCCGAAAAAAATGGCCTTCGTATTGGATTTGGCGAAGTAGCAACCAAAATACTTCCAGCGAAATAATAGATGTTCTGTATTAATGCATTTTTGGCAAATAGCACAAAGATACCGTAAGGATTATCCACCGTTATAAAAATAGATTTCAGCAAATTTTGATGAACAAAGATTTATTACATATCGATCCAAAACAAATACCTGTACCGGAGCTTTTTGCTCTCATGCTTGGGACCATTGGCCCAAGGCCAATCGCCTTTGCAAGTACAATCGATAATCAGGGAAATCCAAACCTGGCACCTTTCAGCTTTTTCAATGGTTTCGGTGCCAATCCTCCCATACTTGTATTTTCACCATCGCGGCGAGGCAGGGACAATACAACAAAACACACCTACGATAATATTAAATCGGTTCCTGAGGTAGTGATAAACGTGGTTACCTTTTCTATGGTTCATCAGGTAAGTCTGGCAAGCTCAGATTTTACAAGGGGCATAAACGAATTTGAAAAGGTTGGGTTTACAATGGAAGCATCCGAAAAGGTGAAACCGTTCAGGGTCAAGGAATCACCGGTTCAGTTTGAATGTAAGGTTTTGCAGGTAATTGAAACCGGTGACCAGGGATCGGCCGGCAACCTGGTAATATGCGAAATTGTTAATATCCACATCAAAAAATCAGTCCTTGATAGTAATGGAAAAGTTGATCCTCATAAAATCGATCTGGTAGCCAGAATGGGCGGCGATTATTATTGCAGGGCATCAGGTAACGCAATTTTTTCAGTTGAAAAACCTTTAATCTCTGTTGGCATTGGCGTAGATACACTGCCCGATCATGTCCGGTTGAGTAAAATCCTGACCGGAAACGACCTGGGACAGCTCGGAAACCTCAAATCAATGCCATCTGATAAAGAGCTTGAAAAGATGAGTCAATCGGACGAGGTACAAAAAATATTGCAAATGCAAGCCGACGATCAGGAAAAGAGTTTACACATTTTAGCCCAACAATTAATTGCTGATGGACAAATAGAGAAAGCACTCAAAGTTTTATTAATTAAGAATGATTAATTAATATTTTCAAATTATGGAGCAAAACGAAGTTATAAGTAAGTTACCAAAACACTTGTTTAGTCTGATAATTGATCAACCTTTCGATGATTATACCCCTCAGGATCATGCTCTTTGGCGTTATGTAATGCGTCAGAACATTGCATACCTGTCGCAGGTTGCGCATGGTTCGTATGTTGACGGGCTTCGGAAAACAGGAGTCTCCACCGATTCTATACCCAATATTTCAGAAATGAACAAAACATTGAAGGATATTGGTTGGGCTGCTGCAACAGTGGATGGATTTATTCCGCCATCGGCGTTTATGGAATTTCAGGCGCATAATGTTTTGGTTATTGCTGCTGATATCAGGCCCATTGATCAGATAGGGTACACACCGGCTCCGGATATAATACACGAAGCAGCCGGCCATGCTCCAATAATTTCAAATCCTGAATATGCCGGTTATTTGCGTCGGTTTGGCGAAATTGGCTGCAAGGCTTTCCAATCGGCCAACGATTATAAAATGTATGAAGCCATTCGACATCTTTCGATATTAAAGGCCGATCCATATACTGACGAAAAAGATATTGAACTGGCCAATATCAGGTTGACAGAGGCAGAACAAAACCTTGGTGAGCCATCTGAAATGGCCCTGATTCGTAACCTGCACTGGTGGACAGTTGAATATGGCCTTATTGGAGACCTAAACAAACCGAAGATTTACGGGGCAGGTTTGCTATCATCAATTTCTGAGAGTTACAACTGTCTTCAACCCAATGTAAAGAAAATTCCCTACACCCTTGATGCAGTTAACTATAGCTTCGACATAACCGAGGAACAGCCTCAGCTTTTTGTAACACCCGATTTCGATAATCTTACAAAAGTGCTCGAAGAATTTGCCAATACCATGGCGTTACGAAGGGGCGGCCTCGATGGTATTCAAAAAGCTATTACATCGAAAAATACAGCCACCTGTGAATACAGTTCCGGATTACAGGTATCGGGCACCTTTACTGATGTGATGGAAGAAAATGGCCGCCCGGTATATTTAAAAACAACCGGACCGACTAATTTAAGCTGGTGTAACAAAGAACTTCCCGGTCATTCAAAGAATTACCATTTCGAAGGATTCGGCTCGCCCATTGGAAAAATTAAAAACCTGTTGCCGGAGCCTGAATATGCTTCCGATAACGACCTGAAATCAATTGGCGTAATTGTAGATAAAAAAGTTGAACTGGAATTTGAAAGTGGTGTAAAAGTTAGTGGTATTTTTCATAAGATTACCCGCAACGAAGGCAGGCTATGTCTCCTGAGCTTTTCCGATTGCCATGTACATTATAAGGGAACTGATTTATTCCTGCCCGCCTGGGGTATGTACGATATGGCTGTCGGCAGTAAAATAATTTCAGCTTTTACAGGACCGGCAGACCCCGATGCTTTTGGTCTGGAGTATCCTGTTCCGGTAGAAAAAACCCATAAAATAGTTCATTCTGAAAAGGCCAAACATCTTCACCACCTTTATCAGAAAGTAAGGGATATTCGAAACAACAACTGCTCATACGCCGAATTGCCCCACATATGGGACGAAATGAAAACACAACACCCTGACGATTGGTTATGTTCGGTTGAAATTCTTGAACTCCTCAAGGAAAAGGGAATTCATGATGATTTTTATATGGAGGTGAAAGAAGCGCTTGTTGAGTTGAAAAATGAGAGCCCTCAAAAAGCCAAATTAATCGACGATGGTTTTTCAATGCTGAAATAATGGATTGATGAAAGCATTATTAACCATATGTTTTCTTGGTTTTTATCTGATGTCATTTTCTCAGGTTAAAGAATTCGACTTTAACGGACTCGAACCTCTTCTGCATAAGGAAACCGATAGTATTTATGTCATAAATTTTTGGGCTACCTGGTGCTCACCATGTGTGGCCGAACTTCCACATTTCGAAAAAGCAACAAGTGATTTTACGCATGAACCGGTAAAGGTACTCCTTGTAAGTCTTGACTTTCCGAAGCATGTAAATTCACGATTAATTCCATTCATAAGTAAAAATAATCTGACCTCCGAGGTAGTCTTGTTGAACGATCCGGATGCCAATTCATGGATCGATAAAGTTAGTCCGGCCTGGTCGGGGGCTATTCCGGCAACTCTGATTTATGATAAAAACAATCGCAGGTTCTATGAGCAATCATTTACTTTTGCTGAACTTGAAAGAGAAATAAATGTATTTTTGAACAATCGAAATCAAAATAATTAGAAATGAAGAAAGCAATAATTTTATCTCTTGGTCTTATTTTATCTCTTGGCATTGTAGCACAGAAAGGATATAAGGTTGGCGACATGGTTCGTGGATTTAAACTAAAAAATATCGATGGTGAAATATTTTCACCAAGTCAATTTAAGAAAGCAAAAGGTTATGTTGTTATTTTTACCTGTAACCATTGCCCGTATTCGGTTGCATACGAAGACAGGATTATTGCAATCGATAAAAAGTACAAAAAACTCGGATATCCGGTTATAGCTATCAATCCTAACGATTCAACCATAGTTCCTGAGGATTCCTGGTCGAAAATGATTGAAAGGGCAGAAAAAAAGAATTTTACATTCCCTTATTTATTGGATGAGCATCAAACGGTGTACAAATCCTTTGGCGCTACACGTACTCCCCATGTTTTTGTTTTAAGTCGTGGCGATATGGGAATTAAAGTCGAATATATCGGAGCAATAGATGATAACCATACCGATCCGTCAAAAGTAAAGACAAAATATGTCGAAAATGCCTTGAATGCCCTAATTGATGGCAAGAAACCCGATCCGGAATTTACAAAAGCCATTGGTTGTACTATAAAAGCTAAAAAAGATTAGGGTATGAATCCTTATTCAATGGCAGGTGCAATTATAGTTACATTTGCTCTTATATCATATTCCATTGGAATTATTACTGAACAGCGAAGCCACCAGGTAAAAAAAACAGTTCTCATTTTTCTGTCTATCGGTGTTGTTTTAGATATTCTTGCAACAGCATTCATGATTATTGGCTCTCCAAACTCACCGTTTACTTTTCATGGCTTTGTGGGATATTCAGGGCTTGCAGCAATGTTAACAGACACTTTTCTGATATGGCGCGTATACAAAAGAAATGGTTTGATGGCTTCAGTGTCAAGGGGCTTGCATTTGTATTCACGATTTGCATATATTTGGTGGATTGGAGCCTTTATAACCGGGGCCCTGTTGGTGGCAATGAAATAGTAAATCCAGGTTGATGTGAGTAAATTCATCTTTGTAATATTACTGATATTTTTAATGGCCGGTAACTTTAGTATTGGCCAATGCAATCTTGATTCGCTGGAAAACCCACCATTACCACAGGAAATAAATAATGTATTGCAGGAATGGCAAAGCCGTGACCTGTCTGTAAATAACTGGCAGGTTTCGTTGGATACTATTGTCCAGACCAGCCGCATAATTGTGGCATCACACGAAATTGAAGGCAATACGCATTACGGTCTTATCCGAATACCAGTCGATACCAGCTCAACTACATGTGTTTATCCGGCACTTTTGTATTTACATGGTGGCCTTTACGGTATTTCAATTTCCCAGATATATTATCTCGAAAATTACATCCCGGCAAGCCTTCTAAGGGATAGCATGATAATAATTGCTCCGTCGTACCGCAGCGAACCATTGATGATCGGCCCTAATATTACATTCAATTCCCAGGGTGTTTCAACCGAATTAGACAAAGATGCTGATGATGCATTAATATTCTTAAACGGGGCAATTGAAAATCATTCCGAGATTGATACAACACGGATATCAGCCATTGGATTCAGCCGTGGAGGCAATGTAGCTTATCGTGCTGCAATCAGATCAAAAATGATAAAGGCCATGAATATTTTTTATGCAGTAAGCAATTTTTATGATACCCTGCTCATTCACGACGGCCAGTATGCAACATGGAACGATACCACACCACATTACAGCATTAACAACCTGATGGTTACCGATGCTATGCAACCTCACTGTACCGGCTTGCTTACTGCCACTGAAGCAAGACAAAAGATTCTTTCATGGTCGCCGGGGTATTTTCTTAATAGCAAAATACCACGTATTAATGTTTTTCATGGCAGCCTCGATCCAATAGTTCCGATAAACCAGTCAACTTTTATCGATTCCTTAATTAGCTTAAACCCCGGTGCACCAGATTTTCAGCTATACGAATTTCCTGATGGGACCCACTCGCTTGCAAGCCTGTCGGGATTCGAACCACATGCAATAAAACTATTTAGGGATGTGATCCGGCCATCACTCTTTTTGCAAAACGACAGCTTGTTTTCTACCGGCGAATCACCTTTCTACCAGTGGTACGTAAACGGATCTTCCATATCAAATGCCTTTTCAGATAGTTATTATCCAACTCAATCAGGCATTTATCAGTTGGAGCATATCGTGTCGGCTAACTGTTCTTATTTTTCCGATACTTTCGAATGGATTATTACCAATGCTGAAATCATTGGCGAAAAACAATCCGCTCCAAAACTTTTTTTCGATCCGGTGCACCAGGTAATTGATTTACATTCGACGAAGGATGCTGATATCAAACAGATCAGAATAATTAATATGCAAGGCAATACAGTTTATTATTCTGATAACAGCTTTAGTTTTCCGTTTTATATTGAAAAGTTAAACCTAAATCCAGGGATATATATCTTTAGCCTGCCAAAAAAGCAATCAGGCACAAGTATCAGATTTGTTGTGCTTTAAAACTTACTTTCCTGAATCGAAATATGTCCTTCAGCGCTTACGCGAATTTGTAATCAGTACCATTTCGGAATACCAGCTACAGTAAAGGCACAAATTACAAATTTGCCCCAGTGTATGAAGGTTATCCACAGTCGGGGCGCGACTTGAAGTCGCACCCCGACTGGTTGATTGACTTGCCCCACCCAACAAAAATGAATACCTTTACGAACCTTCATCCAACAGGACAGGAATGTAAGTCCATTTCGGTTACAGATAGTTATCTCCTTCGACAAAGTTTGGAAACTTCCGAGTCGGGGTAACCGGATGCAGAAAAGACACTCATCCGGGTTTGTGAAGGATCGGGGAGGTAACGAACCACTGACAGGACAACCATTAAGTCCGGCGAAATCTTATTTTGAGGTGCTGGCTAAAAACTTATGAATTGTATATAATCGAATGTTGATAATGAT
>CAYLZH010000166.1:2513-11534 GCA_964388245.1 uncultured Bacteroidales bacterium | reverse complement strand
ATTTCCGATCGGCATTCATCAGCATTAATTTTAGGGACAGGGGGTGCTTCGAAGTCCGTGGCATATGTTTTCAGAAAAAAAAGGATTGAATATAAATTTGTTTCAAGAGAAAAAAAAGATGTTTGTTATGCCTATTCCGATCTTTCATCCGAAATTACCAGAACAAATACAATAATTGTAAATACTACACCTGTAGGAATGTTTCCTGATATTGATAAATATCCTTTGATTGATTACCATTCGATTACAAATAAACACCTGCTCGTCGATCTTATCTATAATCCTGATGAGACTTTATTTCTGAAAAAGGGAAGGTCATGTGGCGCTACTTGTATAAATGGATTAATGATGCTGAAATTCCAGGCTGAAAAAGCATGGGAGCATTTTTCAGAAAATGAGGAATTAACCTAAAAAAACAGGTTGAAAATAAGTGTTCTGCCAATTCGCTCAAACAGATAGGATATATGCCAATTCTGCTTAAAAACCGTCAGCTGGAATTATTGCCAATTTAGAATAATTAAAAATAGTTTTCTGCTATTAAATGAAATATTACCAGTAAGTTAGACAGACAATTCCTGATTTTAATCATACGTTCGATTTGACCTAATTTGTATACCTTTGCGGGTGTTTACAATAATTAAATCAATATTAAAACTGAACGAATAAAATGGCAAAGGTAAAGGGAGCCATTGTAATTGATACGGAAAAATGCAAGGGATGCGAAGTTTGTGTTCCGGCATGTCCTACAAATGTAATTACAATGTCAGCAGAAGTAAACGGCAAAGGCTATAATTTTGCCTACCCCGAAAACAAAGAAGAATGTACAGGATGTGCTAATTGTGCAATTGTTTGCCCCGATGGGGTAATAACTGTTTACCGGGCAAAAGTTGAAGCCTAAAGTATAATCAAAAAGAAATCAATATAATGGCTAAAGAATTAAAATTATTAAAAGGCAACGAGGCCATTGCCGAAGCAGCAATCCGTGCAGGATCGGATGCATATTTCGGATATCCGATAACACCACAATCAGAAGTTATTGAATATTTAATGGCTGAAAAACCACACGAACGAACCGGAATGGCCGTATTGCAAGCAGAAAGTGAAGTTGCGGCAATCAACATGGTATACGGTGCCGCTGCAGCCGGTAAGCATGTCATGACATCATCGTCGAGCCCGGGAATCAGCCTTAAACAGGAGGGATTATCTTACATTGCCGGAGCAGAGCTTCCCTGTGTTGTGCTAAATGTTGTAAGGGGTGGCCCCGGACTTGGAACAATTCAACCCTCACAGGCCGATTATTTTCAGGCTGTTAAAGGTGGCGGGCATGGCGATTACCATTTATTAGTACTTGCACCTGCATCGGTTCAGGAAATGTCTGATTTTGTGAAACTTGCCTACGAACTGGCTTTCAAATACAGGAATCCTGTAATGATTTTATCAGACGGTGTTATTGGCCAGATGATGGAAAAAGTTGAAATGTTTGAGCAGATGCCACGAATTCCTGACGAAGAAATACCAGTGAAATATCCCTGGGCTACCATAGGAAAGCCAACCTCCCGCGAACGCAATATCATTACTTCCCTGGCACTGAAATCCGATGAAATGGAGAAGCATAATATAAAGCTTCAGGCCAAATACAAAATTATGGAAGAAGATGAAGTACGGGTTGAGCGAATTGGATGCGACGATGCTGAATATGCATTTATTGCTTACGGATCGAGTGCACGCATATGCCAGAAGGCAATTGAAATAGCCCGTGCGAAAGGAATAAAGGTTGGACTCATGCGGCCGATTACCCTATTCCCTTTCCCCAAGAGAGAAATAGAATTAATGGTTCAAAGAGTTAATGGGATCCTTTCAGTTGAGATGAACGCAGGGCAAATGGTTGAAGATGTCCGTCTTGCTGTAAACGGAAGGGTACCTGTTGAGCATTTTGGACGTTTTGGGGGGATAATCCCAACGCCGGATGAAATTGTTGAAGCTTTGGAACAAAAAATAATAGGAGGATAAGCAATGGTATTCGAAGATATAATTAAGGAAGAAAATCTGGTTTACAAGAAAACCGGTTTTATGACCGACAAACCATTAAGCTATTGTCCCGGGTGTGGACATGGTACAGCACACAGAATAACAATGGAAGTTCTCGAAGAACTTGGGCTTACTCAGGATACAATTGGAGTTGCTCCGGTTGGTTGCTCAGTTCTGGCTTACGATTTTATGAATATTGATATGCAGCAGGCAGCACATGGTCGCGCGCCGGCAGTAGCTACGGGAATTAAAAGATGCTGGCCCGATAAAACAGTTTTTACCTATCAGGGCGACGGAGACCTTGCAGCGATCGGAACCGCCGAAACTATTCATGCTTGTAACCGTGCAGAAAACTTTACTATCATTTTCATAAATAATGGGATTTATGGAATGACCGGAGGACAAATGGCACCGACAACACTACCAGGTATGCGTTCGTCTACATCGCCCTATGGCCGCGATGTTGAGTTAATGGGGAATCCGCTAAAAATTACTGAATTGATAGCCGAATTACCAGGAGTTTGCTTTGTAAGCCGACAGGCAGTTCATACCCCCAGAAATGTTAGAAAAGCGAAAAAGGCCTTAAAAACTGCTTTTGAACTTCAATCACAAAATAAAGGGACAACATTTGTTGAGATAGTTTCAAACTGTAACTCAGGCTGGAAAATGAGGCCTTTGCAGTCGAATGAGTGGATGGAAGAAAATATGTTTCCGTTCTATCCCTTAGGTGATATTAAAGTACCTGAAAAAGAGGGTTAGAATTTGTTTTGTTAAACAGAAAAAACTATAAATATGACTGAAGAAATTATTATAGCCGGATTTGGAGGACAAGGGGTTTTGTCTATGGGTAAAATTCTGGCCTATTCAGGAATCATGCAGGATCAGGAAGTAAGCTGGATGCCTTCATATGGACCTGAAATGCGTGGTGGAACTGCCAATGTTACAGTAATTGTTTCCGACGAAAGAATCAGTTCGCCAATCCTGAACAAATTCGACACAGCCATTATCCTGAACCAACAGTCGATGGATAAATTCGAGAGTTCGGTTAAACCCGGAGGAACCTTGTTGTACGATCCAAACGGGATTACTCATCATCCTACACGAACCGACATCAATATTTTTAGGATCGAAGCAGCTAAAGCTGCCTCTGAGATGGGAAATACAAAGATATTTAATATGGTTGTGCTGGGTGGATATTTGAAAGTTAAGCCGGTAGTAAAAATTGAGAACGTAATTTTAGGCCTGAAAAAGTCGTTGCCTGTACGTTATCATAAACTAATACCACTTAATGAGGAAGCCATTCATAATGGCATGGAGGCTGTGGTGGAATACAACCCATAAACTGATAAGTGTTTTGATATTAGTTTTCATACAGACAGGTAAGTACCTGTTGTAATAGTTTTAGTTTTTAATCTTTGAAGGTCATCCAAATGGAATGGCCTTTTTAAATTTTGTATTGGATACGAGCTATTTGGAAATTACCTTAGGACTTTTCTGCAAAACAAATTGCTGATTTTTCTATAAACTCTCGCTTTCTAACTCCTACAGCTCTGCAAGCCTTTTTTCAATTTGTCGTGTGCCCATAGCTTTACCTAGCCGCCGGATTGTTAATGAGTCACAATCCTGATTAAACAAACCGGGTTTGTACAAATGCTGAATTGGTGCGAAGTTTATAGCTGTGCCAAACTGACTAACCGAATATCTAAATAAATTCAAAACAGTTTCTTAACAGTTACAATAGCATATTAGTATCAGAATTCGCTTATATCTGTTTATTCAATATAATCTTTCCCGCAGATTGTGCTGATTTTCGCTGATTCAGGGGCGGTTTAACAGTACCAGTTATGCCATATAAAGAAGGTTAAGGCGTGAAGCCACTTAGCCAGGGCGGGACACCTGGTATTTTTATGCTTTTTCTACGATATGTGGGTATGAGAAACTACCTGACGGAATTGTATCCGTATGTGTTTGTGAAAAACACTGATGATATTTCGCCTGGTGATTTAGATTGGGGTAATACGATAAGGTGCCTGGGTGGTGATAAATATGGAATCGTGGACCAACTGCAGAAACTAACCTGCATACTTTCTTGAAGAAAATGAATGAGATGATTGAGGAGGCGAAGAAGAAGGAATTAGATTTAGCCGAAATTTCAGATTTGTTTCGGAGATAGACTGAGTTCCGGTTTTTTATTCCACAATTATATTGATAGTAATGAATTCTCCTTCGCCAGATTTGAAATTCAAATCATAAGTTCCAGCTTGTTTAGGTTGGAATTCGTATGTTGTTGTGAGTGTTTTAGTTGCCATAAAACACATGGCACAATTATCGTAACGTGCTTCAACTTTAATAACCCTGGACTTTTCATCACCAGATTCAATAAATCTGCTGAATTGACCGCAGCTATTCATAACTACAAAACTTACATCAATAGATATGGTCTTTCCAACCGATCCGATTTGTGGTGAGTTAACCTCTGTTACGTACACGACTTTATAGTCAGTACAATCATCTTTATTGCATGCGAATAGGGATAGAATAATAGCAAAATGGCAGATAGTTTTCTTCATAGTAATGTGATTTTGATCATTATCAAAACTAAGTATTCTAAATTTATTTTCCGATCCTTTTTTTCGGTAATCTATTTCGTATGCTGCGCGTATCCCCACTCGTGGTCTTGCGGTTTGTCGCTTGTTTTTAGTCCTGAAAAAAAGATATTGCATCTTTCTGTTCAAACATACTACATGTTGTATTAGAAACACGTTATATTAATTTAAAAAACATGCTGCGTCTCCCACCATGAACATGCAGCATGTTGTACCCTGAACATGCTGCATCTTTTTTGCCGAGGCCGAAAACCGGTTGTGATGCGCCTTTCAATCGCGCCCCTGTTTTTATTCAAATTAACTTTAGAGGCTGTTATATTATCTGGATTTCACGAATAAAAAATTGACTGGCATCCATCAGTTTGTTAAATTTGTTTCCGAAGCAAATAAAACACAAATGATTAACAGATAGTCCAGAACTGTACTTTATTAAACCTAAAACTATGAAACGAATACTTTTTTTAGCAATTATTATTGTTTCTTCACTCCCTTTTTTTGCTCAATCGCCCCAGGCTTTTAAATACCAGGCTGTTGCCCGTAATGCAAACGGGGATGTTATCTCCGGCCAGGCAGTTGCCATAAAATGCAGCGTTGTCCAATCGAATATAAACGGCACAGTGGTTTATAGCGAGAGCCATTCGGTCTCCACCAACCAGTTTGGATTGTTTACACTCGAAGTAGGCTGGGGAACCGTGATCTCAGGCGTATTTACAAATATCGATTGGGGCTCCGACACGCATTACCTAAAAATTGAAATGGACGAAACCGGTGGTGCGAATTACCAGTTAATGGGAACCTCACAGCTCCTTTCCGTACCATATGCACTGCATTCCGGCACCACCAGCGATGCAAGCAAATGGTTAAAGAGCGGGAATATAGTGTATTATAACCAGGGGGATGTCGGTATTGGCACATCAAGTCCCGGTGCTAAATTAGATATTGACGGAGACATCCACTTTACAGGCAGAACTATAACCAGTCCTGCCTTAAGTCCGGGCTTTGAATTTAATGCCACCGGAATCCCCTCACCTGGTGGTAACTATATTGCAAAATTTCAAAGAAACGGTACTGATCAGTTCGGAATAGACAGAAATGGACTTCTTAGCTTTTTAGGACCCGAAGCAGCAATCGACATCATCAACCACGATTTCCAGATTCGAAAAATAACCGGTTATCCACTTTTTACTTTTACAAACTCAGGTAGATTAGGAGTGGGAACAACAATTCCGAATACCAAAATTGAGGTAGTAGATACAACAACCAGTGGCTTTGCCGATATAGGCCTGTCTTCAATGGATTCACATGGAGCATTGGCAGCCTATCCAAGTACATTGGCAGCACCTTTCGAACACTTTGCCCACAGGGTAAGTTTGTTTTCTCATCTTTTATCCGGATCAGGCCTGGACCTACGTGCCGATGGGCAAGGCAGTGATATACGTTTTTATACCGGTGGACCATGGACATTTAATGAACGAATGTGGATTGATTCGTTGGGGCGTGTTAGTATTGGCACAAGCTCATATACCAATAATAAAAAATTCCGTGTTGTCGGAGATGAGTATTACGTAATGCATGCTGAATATTCAGGAATAACATCTACAGATGCCAAAGCGGTCTATGGTTATTCTGTTCCGACAGATTATTATGGAGTCGGAGGTTATTTCAAAGGAGGGTACAGAGGTATTGAATGTATAGTTAGCCCAACTGGGAATCATGATTATGAAGGAGTTTACTCTTATGTTTCCGGTGGTACTGGTGTAAATTATGGAATACGTAGTTCTGCCTATGGTAGTGGAACTAATTACGCCGGTTATTTCTCAGGTAATCTACATTACACAGGAACACTTTCCGGTCCATCCGATAAAAACTTAAAAGAGAATATTCAACCAATGGAGCAAAGCCTTTCTAAAATCATGCAATTGAAAGTAAGTACTTTTAACTTCGTTGAGCTGGAAAGGGAAAAACAGCTTAACCTTCCCGAAGGCAAACAGATAGGATTAATAGCACAGGAGTTGGAACAAATCTATCCTGAACTGGTAACCAAGGAGGTTCATGCATACGACTTAAACGAAGGCAAAGAGGGTGTTAAAAAGGATGTCCGTAAACTGGAATACAAAGGGATAAACTACATAGGGCTTGTTCCCGTGCTTACAAAATCTATTCAAGAACAACAAGTGATGATCCTGGAACAGCAGGAAACAATCAATGAGTTGAAAAAGCAAAATAATGAGTTGCAAGCACGTTTGGAAAAAATCGAAGTTTTACTGATGAATCAAAATAAATAAACTGCAAAAAAACCTATTATGAAACAGATTTTCGTATATATCAGCATCCTGATATTCTCCATAAACCTTTCGGCTCAATCCCCACAGGCATTTAAATACCAGGCAGTAGCCCGCGATATGAACGGGGATGTATTATCTGATCAGGCTGTAGCTATAAAATGCAGTATTATCCAATCGAACATAAATGGAATGGTGGTTTACAGTGAAAGCCATACTGATACCACCAATCAGTTCGGCTTGTTTTCTGTAGAGATAGGGTTAGGAACTGTGATTTCCGGAAACCTTTCCGCAATCGATTGGGGCAATAACAGTCATTTCCTCAGAATTGAATTGGATGAAACCGGGGGTGCGAATTATCAATTGATGGGGACATCGCAATTGCTTTCGGTACCTTATGCATTACATTCGGGTTCGACCAGTGATACTTCCATGTGGCGAAAAAATGGTAATAAAATTTACTACAATGGTGGTAGAGTAGGGATCGGGATATCGAATCCGTCCAACATGCTACAAGTAGAAGCTACAGGCAATGAATTTGGTATTTACGGAGGAAGTACCGGTGGCTATGGTGTAACAGGTAAAACGAGTGCCGAATCGATGGCAGGGGTCATTGGTATTGGTAATTCGGTCAACTCTTTTGGTTTGCAGGGACTTCACCTTTACGGAGGAACTGCTTTGGTAAGCCAGAGCACCGGAGGCCTGGCAGGACGATTCATTGGTGAAGTACGCCTGGATGGATCCGCTTCGAACCTTACTTTCTTCTCTGGTTCTGCACGAAAAGGAAATCTATATGCAGGGACGAACGACAACATGAATATTTTCAGTGTTGCTCCGGGAGCATTAAATTTCGGGACTGATTCAATTGTGCATATGAGTGTAAAAGCAGATGGCAAAGTGGGTGTTGGAACAACTATGCCAAATACAAGACTTGAGGTAGTTGATACAACTACAAGTGGATTTGCCGATATTGGTGTAACATCAAAAGATTCTCATGGTGCATTGGCAGCATATCCAAGTACATTGGCAGCGCCTTTCGAGCATTTTGCCCACAGGATAAGCCTGTTTTCTCATGTGTTGGCGGGATCTGGTTTGGACTTTCGTGCCGATGGCATCAATAGTGATATCCGGTTTTATACAGGTGGCTTTCTTCCGATGCATGAGAGGATGAGGATTAATGCATTGGGGCGTGTCAGTATAGGTTCGACAAATTCTAATGCAATGTTGAATATTGACGGCAACGGAAACGATGGAATTTATATCGACGGTGCTTACGATGGTATATTTATCAATAATGCTGTAAACGAAGGTGTTTATGTTGATAACGCCGGAGAAAACGGAATATATGTTAATTATGCTGATGCCAACGGGATTTATATTGATACGGCCGATTGGCAGGGGATTCATATTAAAAAGGCTAATTATGATGGAGTTTTAGTTTATAAAGCCGGAAATCCTTCAACAACCAACCCCAGTAATCAAAAAAATGGTTTTGCAGTATGTGGAGCCGACAATAACGGACTTTTTGTGGGACATGCCGATGCCCATGGAGTTAATATATACAATGCCAACAACAAAGGGGTTCAGGTTTGGAATTCCAACGGAGATGGAATTACTGTCAATACATCACAAACATCACACGAATGGGGGATTTTCTCTTATGATAAAATCTACGCTATGAATGTTAATACCAGTAGCACTAGTAGCTATGCTAAAAATTGTGGCAACTCCACACTGGAAGCAGGAGATGTAGTTTGTATTGCAGGAGGCACCGAAGAAAATGTTTTAGACGGGTGGGGCTATCCTGTAGTAAATATCACTAAAGCGAATGAACATAACTCTCATGCTGTTTTCGGTGTAGTTGAATACAAGGTTGATATTCAGGAAGAAAAAGAAGAATCTCCTAAAGCTAAAAATCCGGAAATAAAAAAACGCTTTGGATATACTGAGGGCAGTGTTTCCCAGGGAGACTACCTGTCGGTAATTGTATTTGGCCAGGCAGAGGTAAAAGTCGAAGGAAAGAGAAGCATCCAATCTGGTCAAAAACTCACTGTCTCCGGGACAGACGGATTAGTACGATCCATAACATCTAAAGACAGTTGGAC
>CAYLZH010000166.1:0-2503 GCA_964388245.1 uncultured Bacteroidales bacterium | reverse complement strand
TTGAAGATTCTGAAGGAAGATACAAAATTAAGGTATTTGTAAACTGTAAATAATAATAGTTTCATTGCCCGGTTCGTAATGATTATTACGGTGCGAACTACAGGTTTTATAAAGTAAAAATTGACTGGTATCAATCTGTTATGTAAATTCGTTCCTGAAGCAATTACATCAGATGGTACCAGATAGTCCAACCCATATTTTATTAAAACTGTAGCTATGAAACGAATAATCTACTTAGCGATTTTTATCATTACTTCACTATCACATTTTGCTCAGGCCCCCCAGGCATTCAATTACCAGGCAGTTGCCCGCGATATGAACGGGGATGTATTATCTGGTCAGGTAGTGGGCATAAAATGCAGCATTGTTCAAACAAGCATTAGTGGAACGGTGGTTTACAGCGAAAGCCATACTTATACCACCAATCAGTTTGGATTATTTTCGGTTGAAATCGGATTCGGGACGGTAATCTCTGGCGATTTTTCGATTATTGATTGGGGTACAGATAATCATTTTCTAAAGATTGAAATGGATCCAACTGGCGGAACAAACTACCAAATGTTAGGTACATCCCAATTGCTGTCTGTGCCTTATGCCTTATATGCAGAACAAAGTGGCAACTCCGTTACGAAAATCGATGACCTTTCGGATGCTCATTCTGATATCTCCAATATCTTTCTTGGCAATAATGCAGGCGGTAATGGTGTGTCAGGTAATTATAATACAGCTGTCGGTCTCCAATCGATGAACAATAATATTAATGGATTTAGTAATACGGCCTGTGGATATCAATCATTATTTTCCAATACGTCTGGTTTCAACAACCAGGCCTTCGGGTACAAAGCCTTATCCAGTAGCACCAGTGGGTATAAAAATACCGCAATCGGATATTTTGCTTTGCTCAATAGTACTACCGGATCATCGAATACAGCATTAGGAAGCAGTGCCTTAGAGAATAATACATTAGGGTTCTCGAACACTGCTATTGGGACTGATGCTTTACAACATAATACTGAAGGCTACAGCAATATTGGTATTGGGAATCAAGCATTATATTTAAATGTTAAAGGCGATTATCAAACTGCAGTTGGCTATCAGGCATTATATTTCGATACTTCGGGAATAAAGAATACTGCATTGGGTTACCAGGTTTTGTTCTCCAACCGATCGGGGAGCTACAATTGTGCAGGTGGGTATCAATCTTTAAATCTCAATACTATCGGCAGTAATAATTCAGCATTTGGTTTTGATGCATTACATAACAATATCAGCGGACATGATAACACAGCCATTGGGTATCAGGCTTCCCGATCGAATACTACCGGTAACTACAATACGGCCATAGGAAGCCAGGCTCTATACACTAATACAACCGGATATTCGAATACGGCAATTGGTCGTGAAACATTAAAGAATAATAACACAGGGACATTCAACACAGGCTGTGGACAAGGTAGCCTTCAAAGCAACACAACCGGAGATAAGAATACTGCCATTGGTTGTTTTGCCCTACTGAATAGCACAACAGCAGATAAGAGTACAGCAGTAGGCCACCAGGCACTTTATTCGAACACTACCGGCTCTATGAATACAGCTATTGGCGTAGAGGCATTGTTTAGCAATACAAACGGAAATCAAAATACTGTTACAGGTTATCAAGGATTATATTCGAATACAACAGGTATTTACAATACAGCTTATGGAAGTCAGGCTTTATACAATAATACCACAGGATATTCGAATACAGCAATAGGTCGTGAAACTATGAAGAATAATAGTATAGGGGCATTCAATACCGGGTGTGGGTCTGGTAGCTTGCACAGCAATACGACAGGAGTAAAAAATACAGCCATAGGTTGTTTCGCTTTGTTTAACAGCTCAACAGCCAGTGAAAATACGGCAGTTGGCCACCAGGCACTCTATTGGAACACTACTGGTAAAGAAAATACGGCCTTAGGTTACGAAGCTTTATTTGCTAATTCGGGGGGAGGTTACAATACAGGCATTGGACATCATGCACTTAGATCAAATACAACAGGATTCTACAATACGGCATGTGGTGTACTTGCGCTTGATACAAACCTTACAGGATCTATGAATTCAGCCTTTGGATATAAAGCACTACTTAATAATACCTCAGGATATCAATGTACAGCAATTGGGTATGGTACACTTGTAGCAAATTCAACAGGTTATTGGAATACAGCGGTAGGAAAAAGTGCATTAGGAAGTGTTACAACAGGAAGTGGAAATACATCATTAGGATTTGCTGCCGGCCAGAATGGGAATTATAACCAGTCAACATCATTGGGTTTCGATTCAGAAAATACTGCAAATTACCAGGTTCGTATTGGTGCTATCATTACAAGTAGTATTGGGGGTCATACCGGTTGGACCAATCTATCAGATAAACGGTTTAAAAAGAATATTCAAAATAATGTACCCGGGCTTGAATTTATTTTAAAACTTATGCCTATTACTTACAACCTCGATGTTCATAGTT
>CAYLZH010000165.1:0-11549 GCA_964388245.1 uncultured Bacteroidales bacterium | reverse complement strand
CTTTACAGATAATTGTCTGTAATTAAAAGTGAGCCCGGTCTAAAAAGCATCGTTATCGCTCAACTCGGCGTTGTCGATAATCTTCGACTCCTCATTAACAGAAAGTTAACTGTGGGTCAAAAATCATCTCCGCCTTGATTTGAGCGAAAATCAACCTTTTTAGACTCGACACACAAGTGCTTTTACCAATAACCCGGGCTCATAATACATTGATGTAATTTTGAAATAGAATTTAGATCGATTCTATATTAGGCATCTAATATAGATTCAAGGACTTTGCTAATATTTATTTATTTGTTTTGCAATCGATGTGATATTTTTACATATCGAAATCAAAAAATGGAAAAAACTAATTATTCAAATATCCGTGTAAATTATCAGGTATGGGTTTCGGCCAAAGACGGCACAAAAATCCTAAGCGATGAGGAATGGTGCCTGCTCAAATATATCGACGATTTTGGATCGTTGAAAGCTGCCGCTGCAAAAATGGGATTCAGCTATCGAAAAGCCTGGGGAAATTTGCGCGATTCTGAACACAAGCTTGATTTGGCCTTAATAAACAAGTTCCGTGGTGGTGAAACGGGCGGATCAACTTCTTTAACCGAGGAGGGAAAACTCCTGGTGAAGGCCTACAACAGACTGCATGAAAATTTTCAGGATGCTGTAAACGAATATATCATCGAATTTAAAAAAACGCTTAAAGGAAAAGCTCAGTGACAAGAAGGGGAACACATATATTATTTCTCGCAATAATCCCGATGATTCTTATTTCATGTCATGGATCAAAATCTGACAACCATGACAGTGAGATATCCGGCGATGTCATTGTTTTTCATGCCGGTAGCCTTTCTGTTCCTTTTCATAAAGCAGCCATGGCATTTGAAGAAGCTTACCCTGGTGTGGATATAAAACTTGAAGCTGCCGGCAGTGTAGCCTGTGCCAGGAAAATAATTGACCTAAAACGTGATTGCGACATATTTGCTTCGGCCGATTATAAAGTAATTGATAAATTAATTGTACCAAAGCACGCCGACTGGAACCTTAAATTTGCCAAAAACGAGATCACATTAATCTACAAGGAATCATCACGATATGCTGGAAAGATTTCACTTGAAAACTGGCATAATATCATATTAAGGAATAATGTTCATTTTGGCAGATCCGATCCTGATTCTGATCCTTGCGGATATAGGACTGTTCTTTGTTTAAAATTAGCTGAACTGCAATTACAATCGATTGGTTTAGCCGGAGAAATATTATCAAAAGACCAAAAACATATCAGGCCAAAAGCTTCGGATTTAATCGCATTGTTAGAAACTGGTGCAATCGATTATATGTTTGGATATGCCTCAGTTGCTCTGCAACAAGGATTTAAATATCTTACTTTACCCGATTCGGTTAACTTAAGCAATCAGGCATTAGCCGACTGGTATAAACAAGTTTCGGTCGATATTATTGGCACCAGACCAGGCGAGAGAATTTCACTTCGGGGAGAACCGATTTTATATGGCATAACATTACTGAAAAACTCACCGAATCAAAACACAGCAGTCAGGTTTTTGGAATTCCTTTTATCATCTGATAAGGGATTAAGAATTATTCAAAATAACGGGCAGCAAATAATTGATCCTCCGATACAGGCTAACATTGATAAAGTACCCACCAACCTAAAGGAAAACCTGAAAATAAGGCAATGAAGCTTTTGATTGGCATAGATGACACTGACAATAAAAACAGCCGGGGAACAGGCTTCCTGGCCCGAAGAATTGCTTCTGAAATCGAAAATCAAAAGCTCGGTGAGGTAATGGGGATTACCCGCCATCAACTTTTTGTGCATCCTGAAATCAAATATACATCCCAAAATAGCAGTGCATGTCTTGAAGTGGTAAGCAATAAGGCAACCGAGCTTCGATTGTATTGCAGAGATTTCCTATTAGAAAACAGTGCTCCCGGATCCGATGCCGGGCTGTGTTTATGCAAATCCGACATATTTCCACAAGAAATAGTTGAATGGGGGCTGTGTGCTAAAACACAAATATTAAACATTGACGATGCATATCAACTCGCTTCCGATTATAACATTTACCTTGAGGGATTGACAGGAGAAAAAATTGGCGTTATTGGTGCTCTTGCTGCAGTTGGTCTTCGAAAAGATGGAAGCGACGGCAGGTTTATTTGGATCGAAGGAAACCAACTACGTGAAATAAACGGTGTTCATAAATTAACAGAAATTAGGAACATAATCGGGAACATCACAGCAATAAGTAGAAATGGCGAAATTGTGAACGATTGGGAACGTATTCAACTGGATGACTGGGTGCGACCGGTATTGCGAAGAAATCAAAAAATAATTTATGTTGATAAAGCAGAAAACAATGAAAACTACGACTGGAAAATGGCTGACAAAGAGTTTCACAAAAGCATTTCCGGCTAAATGGGCGGTAGTGTTGGAAACAATCTTACTCTTTGCATTGGGCGGCCTGGCTATGACCTTGCACGCGAAAATGCGTATTCCGCTTAAAATACCTGGCCATCATGGGCTCGAGTTTATGGCATTGATGATTATTGGCCGAAAAATTACGAGATTCAATTTTGGTTCCACCATTTCAGGTCTTGGAGTAGCAGCATTTTGCCTTTTGCCATTTCTTGGATTTCGTGATCCATTTATGCCCATCGTATTTTTTATTCCCGGATTATTAATCGATCTTGGAATTCGAATACTGCCAAAGTACAAAGAAAAAGTTTTCTATCTGGCACTAGTTGCCGCAATGGCACATGCATCAATTCCTATAACCCGTACTATCATTAGCCTGCTAACCGGATACCAGTACGGATCGTTGCAAGCCGGTATTGGTTACCCTCTGTTAACTTATATCGATTTTGGATTCCTCGGAGGATTGCTTGGAGCAGGAATGGTTTATCTTATAGCTAAAAAGAAATGAGAAAATATCTTATTTTCTTGATTTTCACCTTAATTGTCATTCTCATAATATCTTGTAAAGATGATGGTGAAATAACAGGGCTAAATCCAACCATTGAATTCCTGACAGATTCGGGATACACCTGGAAGGATACGATGTTACATGCCGGTGCTTCAATAAAAATTGGAATTTCTGCCACCAGCCTAAGCACAGTTCCACTTACTCATTTCAATTATACGATACAGGGCGAGGAGGATACTTTGTCGATCGACAGTGGCATTTATACACAAGATTTCACCTATCATAAAATAATAACAAAAAGTTTTTCTGATTTTGAAAACTGGACTTTTACAGTTCATGATAAAGATGGCCGACCGGCTGCTCTTACGCTAAATTTATTAAAGTCAGACTCTTCGGACTATGGTGAAATTATTTCAATAAATTCAATAATCCTTGGTGCTCAGAACAATTCATCCGTTGGAAGTTTTTACTCCTGGGATAATCAGCAAGTGTTTCATTTAGATGAAGCCTACAATAATCAGGAAAAAGTAAACCTGCTTTTTTATTATGATTTAATCGAAAGCGACGAACACACAATTGCTTCTCCGGCAGCAAACATCGATCCATCGGTTTATTCAGGTAACCATGGCTTAATTAACTGGGACACAAAAAACTTAGTCCGCTTTCAAATTACAAGCATCGACCAGAACGATTTCTATACCTGCATAAACGACAGCCTGATTATTGCCACGAGTTTCGATTTTAACTCCGGCAAAAGAAAGGCAAAAAACCTAAAACCAGGCGACATCTATGCATTCAACAATAATAGCAAAATGGGGCTTTTTATTGTAAAACAGGTCGATGGCAACGAAACAGGCACTATTAAAATCGATATCAGGATTCAGGAATAATTGTCAGCCGATCCAATAGCTGAAATACGATAACCATAATCAATGAAAAAAATTGTATTCACAACTGCTTTTTTACTATTCACAACTTTATTGGTAGGGCAGGAAAATGTTATAACAGCTAAAATAATTGACACCTACTCAGGAGAGCCATTAGAAGGTGCCAGTATTTTTCTGAAGTCACAAAAAACAGGAACCACTTCAAATATATCCGGAATTTTCACATTTGACAAGATCGGCGGCGATAGCTTAAAAATTGAAATTAGCTATGTTGGCTATGCCGATACGTCATACCTGATCACAAAATCAGGATATAAGCAACAAGATCTTCCGCTACTAAGAATGAGACCATTACCAGAACACCTAACACAAATTGTTGTTACATCATCGCGTACATTAACCGAACAAAAAAATATTCCCGCAAGAACCGAAATAATTAATGCTAATGAATATAAATTCCGGGCAAACACAAATATCGACGATTTGCTTGGCAGCCTTCCTGGTGTTGTTGTAAACCGGAGTTGGGGAATATTTTCTAAAAATACAGCGGTTACAATGCGTGGACTTGAAAGCAGTGCTCGTACATTAATATTATTAAATGGCACCCCGTTAAATAAGCTGGCTGGTGGCCCGGTAAACTGGCATCTTATTAACCCCGACCAGGTTGAACGGATTGAGATCATAAAAGGACCTGCTTCGACAATTTATGGATCCAATGCTGTTGGCGGAGCAATCAATATCATAACAAAACAAACCGCCAGGAAATTTGAAGGGGCAATCCGCTCATTTTACGGATCATTCGACTCCCATGGTTTGAGCTTAAATCTTGGGCAAAACCTTGAAAAAGAAAATCGTGGATTATCTTATAATACTTTTGGATTTTACCGGACCGGTGACGGGTATTATTTCGACGACGGAATTAATTTTGATGAAACCGATGAAAAGACATTCTTGAAGGAATTCAATCTTGGAGGAAATATTTCATACAAGTTCAATCCGCACAATAAATTAAGCATCGATTATAAATTCCATGATGATTTCCGTGGCGACGGTAAAAAAGTTTATGAGGAAGATGGGAGTTACTATAGCTATAATGTTCAATATGGCCAGGGAAATTATCAGGGGAGATTAGGCGGATTCAATATTACTGCCCAAATGTTTATTCAAAACGAAAATTATTATCGCCAGAATGAATCACTAAATTCATCATCGGAATATCGCTTATACGAAACAAATTCAGTAAAAAGAGACATTGGGGGTTTAGTGTTATTTTCGCGCCAGATCAACTATCAGCACAAAATATCATTTGGTCTGGAAGCAAAAACCGGCTTGTTAAATTCTGTAGATGATTACATGACAAGCACCGACAGTATAAGTTATAAGGGTAAAATGGATTTTATTGGTCTTTATTTTCAGGATGAAATGTCATTCCTAAACAATCGTTTGCATATCACTTCAGGGATAAGGATAGATAAAGCACAGTTTTACGATGGCAGCCTTAGTGTTCAGGCACCCAGTAAAGTAACAGGTTTCGACGAGGATTTTCTACAACTATTCGACAGGGATTCCTGGCTGGCAGTTAGTCCTAAAATTGCAGCACGATATAAATTCTCAGACCGGTTTTCTGCCTATACCTCGATTGCTTCAGGATTTAATCCACCAAAAATTGATGATCTCTGCCGATCAGGAAAAATTACAAAAGGATTCAAATTAGCCAATCCCGAATTAGGACCTGAAAAACTTTGGAATTATGAAGCCGGTATAAATTATACACCCATCGAGAAAATTTCCCTTGCTTTGTCGCTTTATTATTCAAGAGGTTACGACTTCCACAACCTTGTTGGCACAGGCGATTCGATCGATACCGGAGGTACCGAACTAAAACCCGAATTAAGGAAATTAAATATTTCAGAAGTCGAAATCGCAGGGATCGAAATATCGCTTAACTGGCAATTAAGTAAAAAATTTCGTTTCCTGACAAACTATTCTTATAGCCATTCAATAGTTCTTGATTTTGATAAATCAAGTGATTTAGATGATTATGCAGGTAATTTTTTAATTGAAGTCCCTCCACATACTTTATATACCGGATTGTTATATGAAGGTCTGTTTTTAAATGTAAGCCTCGATTATTCTTATACCGATGCGATCTGGATTGATATTGACAACACCATCTCAGTCGATCCATATGAAATATGGAATTTGAAACTATCGCGTGATTTTGCAAAAAACTGGTTCGCATCCATAACCATACAAAACCTACTCGACAATGAGTTTATCGATAGAAAAGAGCGAAAATCACCAGGACGGTTTAACATGATCGAAATAGCATACAGGTGGTAACTCCAAAAAAAAAATAGCAGCCAGGTAGAAACAGTAAAAAAGTTGAATCACTGTTTTTGGAACGATCATTGTAAATTGGACCTCCGGATCATTAAATCATTATAATGAAAACAAATTTTCGAATATTATTTATCCTAACAAGTTTGTCCATCTTGTTGCTTTCGTGTGAAGAAGCCAATGAAATATTAAATCCTGATGATCAACGCAGCGATTATACGGGCATGTGGGATGTTGTAGAAACCAGTGAGATGTTTGGAACTCAGAATTACGAGGCTGAGATTTTTGCAATCAGCAACGATGAAAATATTTTAACAATAGCCAATTTCTTCTTCCTCGGAAGCTGGACACAAATTGAAGCCGAAATTGATGATGATTTGTTAGTAATCCCATTACAAACAATCGAAGGATACGAAATATACGGACAGGGGCAAGTGTCAAATAATAAGGAGAAAATTGATTTTGTCTTTACGGTTGACGAGGTGGCCACTACAAAATCATTGACCGCCGAAGAAGTTAATGCAGTGTTTACAAAACAGTAATCTTAAATTAATTTCGCAGAAATATATCCCATGTTATACGAATATGTTATCCTGCACACTATTTAACAAGCCTAAATGATTAAATATCCCGCACATCAACACTAATGCTATTTAGATTGACTATAAATTAGCCGACATTAGCATTTTACCAACTATCTGCCTTTACCTTTGCTATAACATTTTAGTCCTGTAATCGTAGACTTTTTGATATACTAAATTAATCAGATCATGAGAAAAATTACGCTTTTCACTACCTTTTTGTTATTAAATGTTATTGGTTTTTCACAAATTTTTTCTGAAACGACCAAAACAAATATTAAACTTTTGAATTCTTCAGAATCCAGTTCTGTAATTTCCTTTTCGTTTGATGACTTTTACTTTAATGAAGTAAATACCGAAAAAGGACTATTGCAAAAACTGGTTCTCGATGAAGCTACCCCATTACTTCTCGAAGGTGCTCCTGAAGTCTTGAAGCTAACCACATCGGTAATAATTCCTGATAAGGCTGAAATGGATGTGGAAATTATCGACTCAAAATATGTTGATTATCCCGATGTAATGCTTGCCCCTTCAAAAGGAAATCTTACAAGGGATATTGATCCGGAAACTGTGCCATATTCCTTCGGGAAAGTTTATAAGCAGGATGAGTTTTTTCCATCGAAAATCACGCAATTACGCGATCCGTATATTTTGAGGGACTATCGAGGACAAACGATTGTTGTTTATCCATTCCAGTACAATCCTGTAAAGAAACTTCTACGGGTCTATCATAACCTGACTGTTAAAGTGTCGAAAAAATCAGATAATGGCCAAAATTGCCTTGTCAGAAAGCAAGCTCCAAACAAAATTCCTTCTGAATTCAACCAGATTTATATGAATCAATTCCTGAACTATCAGCAGCAAAAATACACACCAGTTTCCGACGAAGGTAATATGCTGATTATTTCCTACAGTTCATTTGTCTCAAGCATGCAGGAATTTATCGATTGGAAAACCCAGGCAGGCATGGAGGTCGAAATTGTAAATGTTAGTACAATCGGAAATTCTGCAGCCATTAAAACATATGTTGAGAATTATTATAACAGCAATGGATTAACCTTTTTGTTGCTGGTTGGAGACCATGCACAGGTACCCTCATACAACGCTTCGGCAGGAATGTCAGACAATTACTACGGCTATATTACCGGCAATGACCATTATCCTGAAGTTTTTGTCGGAAGGTTTTCGGCAGAAAACACAAATCAGGTATTAACGCAGGTGGATCGATCTGTTGATTATGAAAAATATCCAACCATTAATTCATTCTATGAAAAGAACATCGGGATTGCCTCAAGTCAGGGTCCCGGAGATGATAACGAGATGGACTACGAACATGTTAGAAACATGCAAACCGACTTAATTGCATATAACTATACTGCAAGTTCCGAGCTGTTTGACGGCAGCCAGGGAGGCCTCGATGCAGCAGGCAATCCAACTGCAAGTATGGTATCAACTGAGCTAAACAATGGCCGGGGTTTGATCTTATATACCGGGCACGGGTCAACTACATCCTTTGCATCATCAGGTTTTAGTAACACTAATGTAAATAGCCTGACTAACACAGGACTATTACCGTTTATATGGTCGGTGGCATGTGTGAATGGTAACTTCACTGGGTCGACCTGTTTTGCTGAAGCCTGGTTAAGAGCCGAGCACAATGATGAACCGACAGGTGCTGTTGCCACTTTAATGTCGACAATAAATCAAAGCTGGAATCCCCCGATGTGTGGTCAGGATGAAATGGTTGATATATTGGTTGAATCGTATCCATCAAATATCAGGAGAACTTTTGGGGGATTATCAATGAACGGATGTATGAAAATGAACGATGAATATGGATCGGGAGGTAATAGCATGACAGACACCTGGACCTGCTTTGGCGATCCTTCCCTAAAAGTCCGAACTGCTCTGCCCACGGCAATGGTAGTCACTCATGCAAGTACAATCAATCTTGGTTCTACCTCATTTACTGTAAACTGTAACGTTAACGATGCTTTGGTTGCCCTTACTATTGGAAACCAAATTCTTGGAACAGGAACTGTTACCGGAGGAAGTACTACAATTACTTTTCCGGCATTAACAACAGCCGGTACAATGACAGTAACTACAACCGCCTATAACAAAATCCCCTATTGGTCTGATGTTTCAATAATTGCAGCTACCGGCCCATATCTCGATGTTGTATCTGTAGCAGTAAACGATCCTGCCGGCAACAATAATGGCCAGGCCGATTATGGAGAAAGTTTCATGCTTGATGTAGGCATCGAAAATATTGGCGTTGCCACTGCCACCAATGTTACATCAGTTTTAAGCTCTTCAAGCACTTACGTTACTATAACTGATAACACAGAGAACTTTGGCAATATTGTTAATGGCACACAAGCAACACAGAATCAGGCCTATGCGCTTAGTGTATCAAATGATATTCCTGATCAGCATGCCGTAGTTCTTAATTTTAACATGACTGATGGTGCAAGCAATACATGGAATTCGAGCTACCCTCTTATTGTAAATGCCCCTGAACTTTCATCAGGCAACTGTACTTTAGATGATTCAGCAACCGGAAACGGAGACGGGATGTTTGATCCGGGCGAAACCTTAACAATGACGATACCTTCGGAAAACGTTGGTCATGCTGATATTGGAGCATTAACAGGAACCCTGACGTGTTCTAGCTCTTATATCACCATCAGTAATTCAGTATTTAACATTACAGGAATAAGTGCTAATGGCAGTGTAAATGCATCTTTCACAGTAACTCTCGATGCATCGGTTCCATTAGGTGAAGTATTAACTTTTGACTACCTTTTGACCAATGGAACCTATACATTCACCGGAACCTATGTTTATCAATTAGCTGACTATTGCGTACCTTCCTACACGTACGATTGTAGCTATGGCGATGAAATCGATGATTTTATATTCAATACAATAAACCAAACCGGAACAGGATGTACTTCAGGAGGATACGCTGACTACACGAACCTTTCCACCACTTTACTGGCCGGAAGCAGTTATACCTTACAAACATCAACAAATTATTCGAACCAGTATATGTCCGTTTGGATCGATTTTAATAATAATGCAGTATTCGACAGTAACGAACGAGTCGTTGAAAACTTCAATGTCAGTACAACAGGTACATTGTACAGTACAACTGTAACGATACCATCAGGATCGAATACAGGCATTCACAGGATGAGAGCAAGAATCAACTGGGCATCAAATTGCGACGATCCATGTTCGAATTACAGTTATGGCGAAGCCCATGATTATACAGTTGAAATTATCGATCCTGCTCTCGCTGTTAGCTTAGGCCCCGATTATTCTATTTGCCCTGGCGAAAGCACAACCATATCTCCAACAGTTACCGGTGGCACAAGCCCATATACATACTTATGGAGCACAGGCGAAACAACAAATTCAATATCAGTAAATCCTTTAGTACCAACATCATATTATCTTACTGTAACAGATGCCGCCGGCGATACAGATACAGACAGTATCACAATTTCAAATTTTACGGTTGTTGATGTTGACTTAGGAGCCGACCAATTTATTCTTCCCGGCCAGACCATTCAACTGGATGCAGGCTCATCCTATTCAAGTTTTATCTGGAGTACAGGAGAAAGTACCCAACAAATTGATGTTTCACTTGCCGGAATTTATGCTGTATCTGTTTCAGATGTCAATATGTGTGAAAGCAGCGATGAAGTTGAAATTTTCATGGGAAGCATTTCATCACCCGGATGGAATTATACAATAACCGGGGCTAACCATACGATTTTAATTCCTGATTTTGCAACCATTTCCGTAGATGGAATCCCTATTGTTCCTGGTGATTATATCGGGGCCTTTTACGATTCCCTGGGCTCATTAGCCTGTGGTGTTTATATGATGTGGACAGGCGCCACCGGCTCGTTATCTGCATGGGGTGTCGATGTCGGAAACGATGGTTTCATTTCCGGAGAGAGCTTTAAGTGGAAAATTTGGAAAGCTGACACAGAAACTGAACATAATGCCATTGCCTCGTATATTCAACCACCCGTATTTCCCAATACCGGAACATTCCTGCCCAACGGTATGAGTGGCATTCAGACACTTACAGCCATTGTTGCACAAACACAGGATATCCCTCTCGTACAGGGCTGGAGTATAATTTCAACCTATATCGATCCTTTCGAACCAATGATCGATAGTGTTTTTGCATCAGTATTAAACGATCTGATAATTGTTAAAGATGGATTAGGAAATCCGTATTGGCCGCAATTTGGATTGAACACAATCGGTAACCTGACAATTGGCCAGGGATACCAGGTTTGTATGATAAGCTCTCATACACTTACCGTCACTGGAGTTGCCGTACAGCCTGAAATTGAGATCATCACCATACCACAGGGCTGGAGCATGTTGGGTTATTTAAGAGATAACCCGGCTGATATCACAGGTCTTTTTAGCTCTTTCGTATCAAACATAGTAATAGTTAAGGATGGTGAAGGAAATCCATATTGGCCACAGTGGGGGATCAACCTAATCGGGAATATGATGCCTGGTAAAGGATACCAGATTAATCTTTTAGCTGCAGTTAATTATGCTTATCCATCTAATTCGGCAACCCTGGCTACATCAAAAAATTATGGTTACAGAACAACATACTATCCCGCCGTTAATTGCTCCGAATCAAATATGACTATCTGCATACCCATATCAGCATGGAATAACATACCAGTAAATTTATCCGAAGTCACTTTGATCCGAAACTTTTCAAATATTAGGCAAAAAAGCTCTGTATCCCTTTA